>JALVDE010000372.1 GCA_027009375.1 Gammaproteobacteria bacterium | reverse complement strand
TCCTGTGTCTATAAAAAACTCTCCAGAGTACTCTGGGTGCCTGTTGAAGCCAATCCGGACATTCCCCTCTCGCAACGTAAAGTAGGTAATGGTTTTTTATGGTCACCCGGCGAAGATGATATGGATATCCTGCAGACCGACTGGGAAGATTTTATGGAACTGATCAGCCTGGGGCAGGTAGAAACCATTACTGCGCATCAGGGTGAATACCTGCAGATCCGTCCCAAGGCGGCCAATTCCTCCGCTATTACTACCGGCATCGGCAGTGATGGATTAAGAAAACAGACGCTTCCCAGAGGGTTTTATCTTAGAACGGCTTTTACTAATCGGATTTTGCGTCATAATTTTAAACTATAAATTATTCATCAGGTATGGCTTTCATCTGCCCTATTTAGGATAATAAGGCAATATAATTTGAGAACCTGATAAATGCCTAATCTTGTCAATTACACCGTCCGTTTTCTGAGCCTTTGCCTGCTGTTAAGTTCAGCAGTCAGCTATGCTGAACCAGCAGAGACTAATACAGCAAACAGTGAGCCTGATGCTGCACAAACTGAACCAGTAGAGAAAAAACAGTATTATATTGTTGAAGTCCTTCTGTTCAGGCAGTTAAATGAACAGGGCATGCAGGATGAATACTGGAGCCGTCCGGAAGATCAGGGTTTAACAGGCGACATCAACCCTCTGACTGATGAAACACCGGCTCTGGCTGAATACAATCTCTCCAGCCATCAATTTGTACCCCTGCATAAAGGAATTGGCGCTTTATCCAGAGAACACTATAAGCTGGCCGATTCTGCAGCCAATCTTCGTTACTCGCCCAATTACCGTTTACTGGCTCATTTTGGCTGGACTCAGCGTTCGCTCTCCAGACGTTATGCCCTGCCCATTAAAATTACTGCAGACAATATGTCCGACAGCCTTTTGCCTGAAGGTGAATTAAAACTGTCTGTATCCCGTTTTCTGCATCTGGAGGTTAACCTGGCTGCCAGTCACTGTGAACCTCTATCTCAGCCCTCTGCAGATAAAGAGTCCCAAACTGATCAGGCTGTTACCGATAAAGCACTGGATAAAAAACTTGCACAGGGTATTACACCGGAGTCTGCTGTAGAAGCAGAGGCACAGATTTTAAGTGCAGGTCACTGCATTAATAAGGTTTATCGTTTTAAACAGAACCGTAAAATGCGCAGTAAGGAATTACACTATCTGGATAATCCGGTGTATGGCTTACTGGTGTATGTCACACCCTTTACGGTAGGTGGTGAAGAGGAAGGAAATGCTGCTTCACAGGAAGGAGGCTAACATAAGTCAGAATGGTCTATTTCTTCTCAATAATATGAAAAAATATTTCATCCTGGCGGATCATACCCAGTTCGGTACGAACCCGCTCTTCCACGGCATCCAGGCCGGTTTTTAAATCCCGCACTTCTGCCCGCAGGGCATCATTACGTTCTTTAAGCAGACGGTTTTCTTCGCTCTGGGACTTAATAGCAGTCTCCAGTTCACGAACTTCCTGTATGCTGCCTTTACCGACCCATAGATCGTACTGGAGGATAAGAATCAGTGCCACCAGCAGGGCTATGACATAGTTCATTCCAGATTTCCTCCAGTTAGTTCCAGACCTTACTTCAGATTATAGAAGGTGTCTTTACCGGGATAAACCGCCTTATCACCCAGTTGTTCACTGATGCGGATAAGCTGGTTATACTTGGCAATCCGGTCAGAGCGGGACAGGGAACCAGTTTTAATCTGACCACAGGAAGTCGCCACCGCCAGATCGGCAATGGTGGTATCTTCGGTTTCACCGGAGCGGTGAGAAACCACCGCAGTATAGCCGGCATCTTTGGCCATTTGAATGGCTTCCAGGGTTTCGGTGAGGGTACCAATCTGGTTAACTTTAATCAGGATGGAGTTGGCAATCCCCTTATCAATACCTTCTTTAAAAATTTTAGGATTGGTTACATATAAGTCATCACCTACCAGCTGGACCTTTTTACCCAGGCGCTCAGTTAGCAGTTTCCAGCCTTCCCAGTCATTTTCATCCAGACCGTCTTCCACCGTAATTAATGGATATTTTTCGACCCAGTTGGCCAGGTAATCAACCATTTCAGCGGAAGTTAGAGATTTATTTTCTGAGGCCAGAACATATTTGCCGTCTTTGTAAAATTCAGAGCTGGCGGCATCAATCCCAATAAAGATGTCTTCACCTGCCTTATAACCGGCGGCTTCAATAGCTTCCAGTATGACTTCAATAGCCGCTTCATTAGAAGGCAGATCAGGCGCAAAGCCCCCTTCATCACCCACTGAGGTATTCATACCCTTGCTGCTTAATACTTTCTTTAAAGCATGAAACACTTCTGCACCATAACGTACTGCTTCAGCCATAGAAGATGCACCGGTAGGCAGGATCATAAATTCCTGGATATCGACATTATTATCGGCGTGTTCACCACCATTAATAATATTCATCATGGGTACAGGCATAGTAAAGGGACCTTCGCCGCCAAGCTGCTGGTAAAGTGGTATGCCATTAGCATTAGCCGCAGCATGAGCCGTAGCCAGGGATACAGCCAGTATGGCATTGGCGCCCAGACGGTCTTTATTTTCAGTACCGTCCAGCTCAATCATTTTATTATCAATGCCGCTTTGATCATCGGCACTCATACCCACTACAGCATCTTTAATTTCACCATTAACATTGTTTACGGCATTTAAAACACCTTTACCCTGGAAGCGGGACTTATCGCCATCACGCAGTTCAATAGCTTCTCTGGCACCGGTCGATGCACCTGAGGGTACAATCGCTCTTCCCATGGCACCGCCTTCTAAAATCACATCCGCTTCAACGGTTGGGTTGCCGCGGGAATCTATTACTTCTCTTGCTTTTACGTCAATGATTGTTAAATCTGACATTGGTTTTCCTTAAGTTTTATTTGGTTTAATTGTGTATAAATTTTTTAATTACTTTTTAATGGCTTTTTAAATTACAAAGTATCTTCTGCAAACACCCCGGATTTCACCAGCTGGTCTATATCCATTAATGTTTTGATTAAATCGCTCATTTTATCCAGAGGCCAGGAATTGGGACCGTCACTCAGAGCCTTTTCCGGGTCTGGATGAGTTTCCATAAACAGTCCGGATACACCGCTGGCCACAGCGGCCCGAGCCAGTACCGGCACAAATTCCCGGTTACCGCCGGAGCAGCCGCCCAGGCCGCCCGGTTGCTGTACGGAATGAGTGGCATCATAAACCACCGGACAGCCGGTTTCACGCATGACCGCCAGCGAGCGCATATCGGACACCAGGTTGTTGTAACCAAAACTGACCCCGCGCTCACAGGCCATTATCTGTTCATTACCGGTTTCCCTGGCCTTGTCGATAACATTTTTCATATCCCAGGGCGCCAGAAACTGCCCCTTCTTGATATTCACCGGCTTGCCGACGGCGGCCACCTGTTTGATAAAATTAGTCTGACGGCATAAAAAAGCCGGGGTCTGTAAAACATCGACGACCTCGGCCACTTCATCCAGGGGAGTATCTTCATGGACATCGGTAAGTATAGGTAAGTTCAGTTCCTGTTTAACTTTTTGCAGAATACGCAGACCTTCTGCCATACCGGGACCGCGGTAGCTCTGGCTGGAAGTGCGGTTAGCCTTGTCAAAGGAGGACTTATAAATAAAAGAAATACCCAGTTGTTCGGTGATCTGTTTTAACTGTTCGGCTGTGGACATAGCCATCTGCTCACTTTCTATCACGCAGGGACCGGCAATTAAAAACAGAGGCTGATCCAGACCAGCTTCAAAACCGCAAAGTTTCATTAAAACAGTTTTCCTTCTTTATTGACTATTTCCAGTCCGGCACTGATACGAGCCTGGTTAATATAACTGGTAAACAGAGGATGACCGTCTCTGGGTGTGGAGGTAAATTCAGGATGGAACTGACAGGCCACAAACCAGGGGTGATCGGCCACTTCTACGACTTCCACCAGATTTTCATCCAGGGAAATACCGGAGAAAATCAAACCGGCATTGGCCAGCGGTTTACGGTACTGGTTATTAAACTCATAGCGATGACGGTGGCGCTCCACAATCACTTCTTTACCGTAAATTTCCTTAACCCTGGAACCGGCTGCCAGTTTACAGGGCTGACCGCCCAGGCGCATGGTACCGCCCATATCGGTATTTTCATCACGCACTTCAATGGTACCGTCTTCTCTTTGCCATTCAGTGATCAGGGCAATAACCGGATTCGGTGTTTGAGGGTCAAATTCGGTACTATGGGCCTTGTCCAGTTTGGCTACATGCCGGGCATATTCAATAACGGCCACCTGCATACCCAGACAAATCCCCAGATAAGGCACCTTGTTTTCCCGGGCATACTGGGCAGCCAGTATCTTACCCTCAACACCACGATTGCCAAAGCCACCAGGAACCAGAATGGCATCCATTGTTTTTAGGCAGTCGATACCATTCTTTTCAATTTCTTCTGAATCCACATAGGTAATTTTTACTCGGGTAGAAGTATGAATGCCGGCATGGATTAAAGATTCAGACAGAGATTTATAGGATTCCGTTAAATCGACATATTTACCCACCATGGCTACTTTTACTTCACCCTGTGGATTTTTCTGGGCATTAACTACGGCCTGCCACTGAGACAGGTCGGCATCAGGCACATCCAGTTTCAGTTTTTCCACCACCAGCTGATCCAGTTTCTGCTCATGGTACAGCAGTGGAATACGGTAAATACTGTCCACATCAATGGCGGATATAACACCCCGTTCTTCCACATTGGTAAACAGGGCAATTTTACGGCGTTCTTCATCGGGAATTTCCCGATCCGCACGACACACCAGGATGTCCGGGCGAATACCAATGGACTGTAATTCCTTAACGGAGTGCTGAGTAGGCTTGGTTTTTAATTCACCGGCAGTGGGTATATAAGGCAGCAGGGTCAGATGCATAAACAGGGTATTGTCACTGCCCATCTGAATACCCAGCTGGCGGATAGCCTCCATAAACGGCAGGGATTCAATATCCCCTACGGTACCGCCGATTTCAATCATGGCAATATCAGCATCCGCTGCGCCCAGGTGAATGCGCTGCTTGATTTCGTCGGTAATATGGGGAATAACCTGAACCGTAGCGCCCAGGTAATCACCCCGACGTTCCTTGGACAGCACACTTTCATATACACGGCCCGCAGTAAAGTTATTACTCTGGCGCATATTGGTGCGTACAAAACGTTCGTAATGCCCCAGATCCAGATCAGTTTCAGCGCCGTCCTCGGTGACATAGACCTCACCATGCTGAAACGGACTCATGGTTCCCGGGTCAACATTAATATAGGGATCCAGTTTAAGCAGGGTCACTTTCAGTCCCCTGGCTTCCAGCAATGCGGCTAATGAGGCTGAGGCAATACCCTTGCCCAGAGAGGAAACTACACCGCCGGTGATAAATATATACTTGGTCATTATGTTTGAACGGACTCTTAGATGGTAAAAAATTTAGTCGGATCTGAAAAAGGTAATTTTACCGTTTATTGCGGTTAATTTCATCCACTTATTTCACAGTTATAGCTCTATCTGTTTGTGCTAAAGAGTGATCAGATTTTACAGAAACTTTGGGCTTGCCACTTTCATTGCCAAAATCTTTATTAACAATAAAGTTACCCACCTGAACCAGCTCATCATCCACAAAAATTAATGGCATGTAATCCCGTTCCCAGGGTGGGATGCCCTGTTCCTGAAACCAGTGTTTTAACAGACTGGATGTTGCACCCCGGGATTTCCTGAAACGTTCCCCGCCCTGCCGGAAACGTACTGTAATGGTCTGTTTCAATTCTTCAGAACCCGGCTCAATACTGATTATTCCGATACCAGGCAGGTTTAGCGGTTGATCCGGTTTAAGGGCATAACTTTGTGTTCTGACCTGTGCATCAATAATCGGCTGTCCGGTTCGATTAATCAGATACAGGGTATTGCGGTATTTTCTGATTTCACATTGAAAGGAATCCCTTTTCCAGCATACCATTGGTGAGGCATCATCACGGGAAAAGATAACATTGTGCACCACCTGTTCAAGAATTTTTTTAGATGGCATAGGTAAGTCATTGAGGTGTACCCAGTATCTTAATAAATTATGCACCCGGGCCAGTTTAAAACGAGTTTCCGCCAAAACTTGTGGGGCGGATAAATCAACCCGCTCTCTGACTTTATTTAATACCAGTTTATCGGCTGTCTGCTGCTCATTTTCAAATTCAGCCGCAGCAGTAAAATCCTCTTTAGCCATAATGTCGAGCAGATATTGAGACTCGCCCAGCACATTGGCAGTACGGGCAATATTATTTTGCACCGAAGGCCAGTGTTTCTGCAGCTCGGGCAGAATACTATGGCGTAAAAAATTACGGTCAAAGCGCTGCTCCTGATTGCTTTCATCTTCTACCCAGTGCAACTGATGCTGCTGTGCATAGGCCAGTATAGTCTGCTTATTGATATCCAGCATGGGCCGGCACAGCCAGCCTTTGCCGAAAGTCTTAAGCTCAGGCATGGCCGATAATCCACGGGTACCGCTGCCGCGCATTAGCTGCAGCAAAACGGTTTCAGCCTGATCATCCAGATGCTGGGCAGTGAGCAGGCATTCACCGTCTGTTAATATTTCATGAAAAGCCTGGTATCTTGCTTTGCGGGCTGCCGCTTCGGGGCTTTGCCCCTGATCAGGCCGGGCATTGACTTCAATAATGCTCAGAGGAATGTCCAGTTCATAACAAACCTGCTGACAATGCTCTCCCCATTTTTGAGCATGAGGACTAAGACCATGATCAATATATACCGCAGAAAAGTTAATATCTTTACCCAGGCTATGTTTTTTTAGCTGATAACAGAGATGCAGCAGAACATGGGAGTCCACCCCGCCGCTGTAGGCAATAAGGAATTTCTGGCTGTCAACCAGACGGGTTAAGTGATAATGAAGGGACTGAGGAGTTACCGACATGGCCTGTTACTCCTTTCAGCTCCTTTCATTATTAAGCCTCAATAAAATTACCGTATTTCATCAGGCGTTCGTAGCGGGCATCCAGTAACCGGTCCGCTGGCAGTTCAGACAGGTGTTCCAGAGTTTCCAGTAAGGATTGTTTCAATTTATTGGCCATGGCTTTATGATCGCGATGAGCGCCGCCCAGAGGCTCTTCTATGATCTGGTCTACCAGACCCAGTTCTTTTAAACGCTCAGAGGTTATGCCCATGGCTTCAGCCGCTTCGGCTGCTTTATCGGCACTTTTCCATAAAATAGAGGCACAGCCTTCCGGAGAAATAACGGAATAGGTACTGTACTGCAGTATATTAACCCGGTCACCGACTCCAATGGCCAGTGCGCCGCCGGAACCACCTTCACCGATAACAGTACAGATGACGGGAACTTTTAACTCAGACATTTCAATTAAATTACGGGCAATGGCTTCACTTTGTCCACGCTCTTCAGCATCCACACCGGGATAGGCTCCAGGGGTATCAATAAAGGTCAGAATCGGTAATTTGAAACGTTCCGCCAGCTTCATCAGGCGCAGAGCCTTGCGGTAACCTTCCGGACGCGGCATACCAAAATTACGTTTTACCTTTTCTGCCGTATCGCGGCCTTTCTGGTGACCTATGACCATAACCGGCTTACCCTCCAGACGGGCCAGTCCGCCGACTATAGGAGAGTCATCGGCAAAAGCCCGATCGCCGTGCAGTTCTTCAAAATCCGTAAACATATGTTCAATATAGTCCAGAGTATAAGGACGTAAGGGATGACGGGCTAACTGGGAGATCTGCCAGGGGGTCAGGCTCTTAAAAATGGATTCAGTTAAGGAACGGCTTTTACCCTGTAAGGTGGAAATTTCTTCGGACAAGTTAAGATCGGTATCATTGCCGACATAGCGAAGCTCTTCAATTTTAGCTTCAAGTTCAGCAATTGGTTGTTCAAAATCAAGAAAATTTGGATTCATTTTGTCTTTTCTTATGTTTTAATTCTGGCAATTAAGTCCCTTTTTACTGCAGGGAAGTTGAGAGCAAAATCTTGTTATACAGTAAATAATTATAACATTATTAGTTTATAAAGTAAGCTATGATAATATAACGAAAAAATTTCCCCAGGCTAATATAAAGCAGAGCCTGCAGCCAGCTTATTTTTATCAGACCGGCCACCAGACATAGGGGGTCGCCGATTATGGGCAGAAAACTGAAAAACAGTACCCGGGCACCGTGCTGTTCCAGCCACTGCTGTGCATTTAGCCTGGTTTTATTAACTTTCCTGTTGTGCTTTTTTTTATC
>JALVDE010000371.1 GCA_027009375.1 Gammaproteobacteria bacterium | reverse complement strand
GCAATCTGCACCAGGCCTTCCTTTTTTGCGACACTGGCAAAATAGGTATAACGGTTGCGTGCCTGAGACTCTCCGGCAAAGGAAATCATCAGATTTTTTTCAGTTTGAGTACCTTTAATACTTTTAGCCATGGTTCAACTCCAGGATCTATGTGTAAGAAATTGTTATACGTGAATAAAACATGAGACGCAAAAAGGGTTGAAGTTAAATACAGTATTTTACTCCAACCCTGTCTCAGGAAACATTTATTACTATTAATCCAGTTTAACTGAAATAAGCTTCCAGATCATCTGCTCCGCCAATCAGTTTACCGTCCATAAATACCTGTGGGGTGGTATGGGCACCACTTAAGGCAGTCAAAGAGCGGTTAGTCACTTCGGAATTCAGTTCCACTTCCTCATAAGGTAAACCTTTGGCTTCCAGTAATTCCTTGGCACGGGTACAGTGCGGACAGCCTTTACGAGTAATAATTGTGACCGTCGGCAATGGTCTGGCATCAGGATTAATGTGTTTTAAAACGGTATCCGCATCGGAAACACCAAAGGGGTCGCCTTCGACTTCTGGTTCAATAAACATTTTTTCAATAATGCCATTGTCCACGATCATGGCATAACGCCAGGAACGGTCTCCAAAACCCAGGTCACGCTTATCCACCAGCATGCCCATGCCCTTGCTGAAATCGCCGTTACCGTCCGGTATCATGGTAATATTTTCTGCGGCCTGATCATCCTGCCAGGCATTCATAACAAAAGTATCATTAACAGACAGGCAGTATATATCATCAATGCCGTTGTCCTTAAAGACCGGGTACAGCTCATTATAGCGCGGTAAATGGCTGGATGAGCAGGTCGGGGTAAATGCGCCGGGCAGGGCAAAGACCACCACTCGTTTATTATCAAATAAATCTGCTGTGCTGACATCCACCCATTCACTGTTCTGACGGGTTTTAAAGATGACTGCAGGTACTTTTTCGCCTTCTCTGTTTTCTAACATGGTTATCTCCATAAATTATTAATAATGGTTGCTTAAATTAGCTTCGGGCGGTTAATGGTTTTGCCTGTCCCCGAATGTTGGAAATAGTTTAGCGGGGCTGTTAAAATTAGTAAAACAGATTGATTCGATTATTGTAATCGGAAAAATAGATTGAAACACTCACAACAGACAGAATAAACACGTATGCGACTTCCCAGCCTGAAACATCTGCACTACCTGGTCAATGTTCATAAGTATCAGCATTTCGGTGAGGCAGCCAAAGCCTGTTATGTCAGTCAGTCCACCCTCAGCAGCGGCATTGCGGCACTGGAAAACCTGCTGGGAGTTAGACTGATAGAGCGGGACAATAAAAAAATCCTGTTTACTCCCCTGGCAGAAGAAGTGGTACGTCAGGCACAGCAGATCCTGCTCAGTGTAGAGGAACTGACTGAACAGGTTGAATATTATGCCCAGCCTTTTGGCGGCACCTTAAAACTGGGTGTGATTCCAACTATTGCCCCCTTTCTGATCCCGCAGATTTTGATGATGATAAAGCAGGAATTTCCAGACCTGAAAGTCTTTGTCCGGGAAGATCAGAGCGAACAGGTGCTGAGCCAGTTAAAGGAAGGCGAACTGGATCTGGTTTTGCTGGCCCTGCCTTATCCGGCCAGTGGTGTGGATATGAAAAGCTTCTATAA
Organism: Gammaproteobacteria bacterium; assembly: GCA_027009375.1. GTDB lineage: Bacteria > Pseudomonadota > Gammaproteobacteria > GRL18 > GRL18 > JANELJ01. Next base: position 425 of record JALVDE010000371.1, on the reverse strand, counting down.
AGACCGTTTTTATTTTGCTCAGCATAAGGATTCCCAGTTAAATACTGAAACCATAAAGGCGGATTTTTCCAATCTTAAGGACAATAGCCTGTTACTGCTGGAAGATGGTCACTGTATGCGCGATCATGCCCTGTCAGCCTGCCATCTGGATCGCTCAGAAAAAATCAACAGTTTTGCCGCTACCAGTCTGCATACCCTGGTGCAGATGGTAAATAATGATCTTGGAGTCACTTTTTTACCGGAAATGGCCATTGCCGCTGGTATTCTTAATAATACCGACATAGAAATCAGTCCGCTTGCGGATCGGGAAAATGATTACCGGGAAATCGGTTTTGCCTGGCGCAGCCAGTCTAACCGCAAGGAAGAATTTGAGCAGTTGTATCAACTGGTAAAAAAACAGATCCGGCATTTTTTGCCGGTTAGAG
>JALVDE010000370.1 GCA_027009375.1 Gammaproteobacteria bacterium | reverse complement strand
TAAGGACAGAATACCGACTTCAGTGGTACCACCGCCGATATCCACCACCATGGAACCGGTGGCCTCACTGACCGGCATTCCGGCGCCAATGGCTGCAGCCATGGGTTCTTCAATCAGATAGACTTCCCTGGCACCGGCGCCGAGGGCGGATTCCTTAATGGCCCGTCGCTCAACCTGGGTGGAACCGCAGGGCACACAGACCAGTACCCGGGGGCTGGGTTTAAGAAAACGGTTTTCATGCACCTTATGGATAAAATGCTGCAGCATTTTCTCTGTTACCGTAAAGTTGGCAATAACCCCGTCTTTTAAAGGACGTATGGCCTCCATATTTCCAGGCGTTCTGCCCAGCATCAGTTTGGCTTCTTCACCAACGGCGGCCACCATTTTTTCATTAGTGGTATATTCCTGGCGAATGGCAACGACCGAGGGTTCATTGAGTACAATTCCCTGTCTCGGAATATAAATGAGTGTATTGGCTGTTCCCAGATCGATTGACAGATCGTTGGAAAAAACACCACGTAAACGTCCAAATCCAAACATAGTGGGCAGGTTTTCCTTAAAGTAAGTTTGTAGATCTCAACATTTTAGAAATAATGTTAAAAAATGTCCAACTTTCATTTGTGAATGACTGCTAAAATTACCATATTTATGGTAACTTATGCATCTTAATTGCACTTTGAATTTGAAGTAACGGGAGTAACTCAATGTCCACACTGGATAAAAGTGATGTTGAAAAAATTGCCTTTTTAGCAAGACTGGGTATCGATGAACAGGATATACCCGAATATGCCACCAATCTGACCAATATTCTGGATATGGTTGAACAGCTGAATTCCGTGGACACTGACAATGTTAAACCCATGGCCCATCCACTGGATGGAGTCCAGCGTCTGCGTTCTGATGAAGTGACTGAAACCAATGACCGTGAAAACCTGATGGCCCATGCGCCCGAAACAGAAGCGGGCTTATTCCTGGTGCCCAGGGTTGTAGAATAGTTTTTATTTTTTAGATAGACAGCATCTCGGGAATATGGGCATTCTGCCCGTATAATCTCAAAAAACAATGGCCTGTAAGTAAGGATTGAAGTAAAACATGCATAATAAAACCATTGCAGAATTAATAAGCGGTCTGGAAGCGGGAGAGTTTTCCAGTGTTGAGCTGACCCAAAGTTACCTGGATCGAATTAGTTCTCTGGATCAACAGTTAAACAGTTTTATTACAGTAACCTCTGAACGAGCGCTGGAACAGGCTCAGCAGGCCGATGCACAGCGTGCAGCCGGGCAGGCCGGACTGTTAAACGGTATTCCTCTGGCACAGAAAGATATATTCTGTACTAAAGATATTAAAACCTCCTGCGGCTCCAGAATGCTGGATCCTTTTATATCACCCTATAATGCTACGGTCATTGAAAAGTTTAATGCCTCCGGTGCAGTAATGCTGGGTAAAACCAATATGGACGAGTTCGCCATGGGGTCTTCTAATGAAACCTCCTGGTACGGTCCGGTTAAAAATCCCTGGGCACTGGAGGCGGTGCCCGGTGGTTCTTCCGGTGGATCGGCTGCTGCGGTTGCCGCCCGTCTGGCACCGGCAGCCACCGGTACGGATACCGGTGGTTCCATCCGTCAGCCGGCTTCTTTCTGTGGTATTACCGGTTTAAAACCCACCTATGGTCGGGTTTCCCGTTACGGCATGATTGCCTTTGCCTCCAGTCTGGACCAGGCCGGCCCCATGACCCGTACCGCTGAAGATGCGGCCCTGCTGTTAAATGTAATGGCCGGGCTGGATCTGCGTGATTCCACCAGTGTGGATAAGGATGTACCGGATTATACCGGGTCTTTAAATAATGAACTGGACGGTTTAAAAATCGGCCTGCCCAAAGAATATTTTTCTGAAGGGCTGGATGATGCGGTGGCCAAAGTCATTGAAAACGCTATTAAGGAATATGAAAAAATGGGTGCGGTGGTCAGTGACATCAGCCTGCCTAATAGTAAGCTGGCGGTACCCACCTACTATATTATTGCGCCTTCGGAGTGTTCTTCTAATCTGTCGCGTATGGACGGTGTGCGCTTCGGACATCGCTGTGAAAATCCCAGGGAT
>JALVDE010000369.1 GCA_027009375.1 Gammaproteobacteria bacterium | reverse complement strand
AAATTTATCAGCAAAACTTTGGGTAAAACCGGCATCTTCCCTGTGCATAGTATTTAAACGGGGTGCATCAGACTGACTGTCTGCAGTGCTGTTTACCGTACTGTTTCCCGTATTGTGGCCAAAATCATAAGCACCGGCCGTAGCGGTCTGCTGATGGGGGATGGCTTTTTTGCGGTTCATTAGCCACATAACCAGCAGGATAACACCGCCAATCATAAGAAAATCAAAGAAATTAAAGCCTTCAAAAGCACCACCAAAGAACAGGGCGCCTAACAGGCCGCCCAGAGCCAGGCCGCCTAACATGCCCATTAAACCACCCCGTTTAGTGAGTTGCTGTTTACGCTGCAGATTGGCTGTTGCGGCTTTTTGCTGGGAAAATGACTTCTGCTGAAAACTTTTCTGTTTATAAGGTGAGCTATAGGATTTTTTTCCACCAAAGGAAAAACCGCCTCCAAAGCGTTTGGCTTCAGCCGTACTGAGTACAAAAAGCGCCAGGGTGAAAATGCTGATAAAGGTGATAATTAACTTGTTATTCATTTTTGTTCCATTTTTTGCTTCGATGATGACTGCTTTTCATTATCAGCCTGGTAGGGTATTTTATTAAATACACCAATAAGTTGTTCATTTTGTTTCAACTCAGCCTTTCCTGTTGGACTGACAAAAAACTGATAAGTTTCTTTAATATCGGTATTGTCCGACTGTACACACTGAAACTGCAGACTGCGCTTGCCAATCGCCGCCCAGAAACAGCGCCGGATAGAGTCCTCACGGCCCGGTGTATAAAAATCCGCAGTACCTTCAAAAACCACATTAATACGCGATATGTTCATGGCATTTTCAGCATCCGCCTGCCAGTTACCGGCACCAGGGTGAGGGGAGCAGGCTGTCAGAGTTAACACAAGAGCCACAGGAATAGTTAGTAACAGTAATCTAAATCTATATGCTAAAAGCATTATTCACCTTTAAATAGTTGATAAATAAACAGTTGAATTCGAACAGCAAATTATAACTTACCTGACTATAAATTACCTCTGCTACTCAGGTTCCTGCATTTCTTATTTATTGGCGTTCTGTTAAAATCTCGCTTTTCTTTCAGCAATCAGCAGAATTTCATGGCCAGACGACGTCGTAAAGCAAAACTTCCCCAGGAACCCGTATTAGTAACCATTGAATCGGTCAGTCATGACGGCAGAGGTGTCTGTCATATTGACGATTTAACGGTATTTATTGACGGGGCGCTGGAAGGGGAGGAACTGACTTTTATTTATACCGGCAAGCGAAAAAATATTGCTGAGGGCAGGGTGCATGAAATCATTAAGGCATCGCCATTAAGGGTACAGCCTGAGTGTGAACACTTTGCTGTATGCGGCGGCTGCAGTCTGCAGCATCTTGCGGCGGATCAGCAGATTATCATGAAACAGAATGTGCTTCTTGAAAACCTGAAACGTATTGGCAAAAGTGAACCTCAAAGTGTACTGGAGCCGCTCACCGGCCCTCATTGGGGTTATCGTAGAAAAGCCCGTCTGGGTGTGCGTTTTGTGATAAAAAAGGACAAAATGCTGGTCGGGTTCAGGGAAAAACACAGTAATTTTCTGGCCGAGCTGGACAGCTGTAAAGTGCTTTATCCTGATGTCGGGATGCATCTTAAAGAATTATCAGAGCTGCTGCGTTCCTTATCCATTTATCAGAAAATACCGCAGATTGAAGTGGCTTATGGAGATGAGCAGGGCGCCTTTATTGTACGGCATCTGGAAGATTTTAATGAAGAGGATCGGCAAAAACTTAAAGATTATGCCCGTACTATGAAGCTGCATCTTTATCTGCAGCCCAAAGGTCCGGATTCTATAACCCGGCTGTGGCCTGAAAATGAGGCTGATTTTAAACCCTTACAGTACAACCTGCCTGAGCATAATATTGTGCATGAATTCCGGCCTACAGATTTTACCCAGGTTAATATGGATATTAATCGTAAAATGATTAATCTTGCTCTGGAATTACTGGCACCGGAACCGGGAGATAAGGTGCTTGATCTGTTTTGCGGACTGGGTAATTTCACCTTACCGCTGGCTCGTAAAGCGGCACATGTGACCGGTGTTGAGGGCAGTGCTGAACTGGTAGTTCGGGCAAAAGAAAATGCTCTTAAAAACGGTATAGAGAATGCCGATTTTTTTGCGGCCGATCTGTTTAAGGAAGTCTCAGGTATGCAGTGGGCAAAACAGCAATATGATCGTATTCTGCTGGATCCAGCACGCAGCGGTGCCAGGGAAATTATTGAATATCTGCCGAAACTGGGTGCCCATACGGTGGTTTATGTCTCATGCAACCCTTCAACCCTGGCCAGAGATACTGAAATTATGGTGCATCAGAACGGTTATAAGCTGGTAAAAGCCGGAGTTATGGATATGTTTCCTCATACGGCTCATGTGGAATCCATTGCGCTTTTTGAAAAAAAATAAAGTATTCATAATACAATAATGACTCCAGACCGGCTGAAAAAATGGATTTTTGTGCTTTTTATAAGCACACTGGCAATGGGGCTGTCAGCCTGTAATAACCGCTCTTCTGATAGTTCCCATGCTATTATACGTTTTGGTATCAGCTCAGCCCCTGTGACTCTGGATCCGCTGCAGGCCACCGATGCTACATCCGCCCGAATTAACCGCCTGATTTATGAGACTCTGGTTGAGTTTGGCGAAGATGACTTACCCGTTCCGGGTATTGCTTCCTGGCAACAGCTCAGCCAGCGGCATTATCGTTTTAAACTGATAAAAACCTCCTGGTTTCATCATGGTAAAAAACTGACGGCTAATGATGTTAAAGCGACTTATGAAGCGGTACTGGATAAAAAAAATGCCTCACCACAGCGTAATATCATTGCCCATATTCAGCGTATTGAGGTGATTGATGATAATACCATCGACTTTTTCCTCAGTCGTAATGATCCTCTATTTCCAGCTTTTCTGACTATTGGCATTATGCCTGTCGATCAGTTGGCAAAACACCATCCATTTAATAATCAACCGGTGGGCAGCGGCCCATTTAAATTTTCTCGCTGGCCTTTTGATGGGCAGTTGTTTTTGCAGCGAGTCAGTGATGGACTAACAGTAGAATTTTTGCAGGTAAAGGATCCGACGGTACGGGTATTAAAACTGCTGCGTGGGGAGCTGGATATTATTCAGAATAATTTACCGCCGGAGCATATCGCTTATCTGAAACAGCAAAAGGGTATTGGTTTTATAAGCCGTCCCGGTTCAAACTATATTTATCTGGGCTTTAATCTTCAGGATCCGTTAACCGGTGATCTGCAGATAAGAAAAGCCATTGCCTATGCCCTGGATAAAGATAAAATTATTCAATACGCTCTGGGCAATGCTGCTCAGAGTGCACGGGGCTTTTTCCCGTCCCGGCACTGGCTGGGCGCGGATCTGAAGGCTTATGATTATAATCCTGACAGGGCAAGACAGATCATGCAGTTGCTGGGTTATTCTGAGCATCATCCTTTGCAATTAAGTTATAAAACTTCCAGCGATCCGTTTCGTATCCGCATTGCCACTATTATTCAAAGTCAGTTGAAAAAGGTTTATATTGATGTGGATATCCGCAGCTATGACTGGGGAACATTTTATGGTGACATAAAAAAAGGCAAATTTCAGTTATACAGCCTGACCTGGGTCGGTATCCGTACTCCGGATATATTTCGTTATGTGTTTCATAGTCACTCCTTACCACCGGGCGGGGCAAACCGCGGACGTTTAAAGGATACTCTGGTGGATCAGTTAATTGCACAGGCAGAACAGGAAATGGATTTAAAGAAGCAGGCTCAGCTATATCGTCAGCTGCAGAAGCGTTTGAATAAACTACTGCCCTATATTTCCCTGTGGTATGAGGATAATATTGCTTTTTACAGAGATACCATTAAAGATTATCGGGTGTCGGTTGACGGTAATTATGATGGACTGATAACGGCACAGAAGCTTAAAGGCAGTAATAAACAAGGTAGTAATAAAAAATGAAGCCTGATTTAAAAGGACCGGGCGATACCCCCTTACCGGATAAATTTATATATATATCCGTACCCGAACAGCAATTGTATTATATTCAAGCCGGTAAAACCGTTTATGAAACACGGATTGCTAGCGGTAAAAATGGCGTAGGAGAACTATCTGGCAGTGAATGTACACCCAGAGGCTGGCATAAAATTCGCGCAAAAATCGGTGCAGGCTGCGCCCCGGATACGGTCTTTGTAGGCCGCAGGCCTACCGGAGAAATCTGGTCTGAGCAACTGCAGGCAGAACACCCAGGACGGGACTGGATTTTAACCCGGATAATGTGGCTCAGTGGTCTGGAGCTGGGTATTAACCGGCTTGGAGAGCGTGATACCATGAGACGCTATATTTATATTCACGGCTGTCCTGATAGCAATCCCATGGGCATACCCAGTTCCCATGGCTGTATTAAAATGCGCAATGCTGACATTATTAAACTGTTTGACCGGGTGCCGTGCGGCCTGCCGGTTTATATTGCCGGACAGGAATAATACGGCATGTTGAGTTATATTGTCAGCCGTCTGTTCAGTGCCTTTATTGTGATTTTCGGCGTGGTTTTTATTGTCTTTATGCTGATCCACATGGTGCCGGGTGATCCTGTTGAAGTCATGCTGGGCGAGTCTGCCAGTGTGGTGGACAGAGAAATGCTGCGCCATGCTCTGGGGCTGGATCTGTCCCTGCCGCAACAGTTTATTAACTACCTGAACAAATTAGTACACTTTGATCTGGGCCAGTCTCTGCATTCAAAAAAAGCCATATCTGAACTGCTCTCAGAACGCATTGTCCCGACACTGGAACTGAGTATAGCCGCCTTACTGGTGGCCTTTCTGATTGCCTTTCCTCTGGGTATCATGGCCGCCCTGAAAAAAGGCAAAGCCGCTGATACGGCGGCCATGGTGTTTTCCTTAACGGGTATATCCATTCCCAACTTTTTAATGGGACCATTGCTGATCCTGGTATTTGCTATTATGCTGGGCTGGTTTCCGGTCAGCGGCCGGGATGGATTGAGTTCTCTGGTATTGCCGGCCTTAACCCTGGGCACGGCACTGGCGGCTATTCTGTCCCGTATGATCCGGGCCTCCCTGCTGGAAGTGCTTAATGAAGACTATATTCGTACGGCCAGGGCAAAGGGGCTGGGGACCATACGGGTTATTGGTCTGCATGCCCTGAAAAATGCCATGCTGCCGGTGATTACTCTGATTGGCCTGCAAATTGGTGCGCTGCTGGCCGGTGCCGTGATCACTGAAATGGTGTTTTCCTGGCCGGGACTGGGGCAGTTAACCATTGAGTCCATTCAAAAGCGTGACTATCCTGTGGTACAGGCCTGTATTTTATTAATCAGTACGACTTATGTGGTTATCAATACCCTGACGGATATTGTTTACGGTATGCTGGATCCGAGGATACGTATCAGCCAATGAATAATGTGCGTTCCTTTAATACGGGCTTTTATTTTTCCTCAGCTGTTTTAGTTGTCTGGCTGCTGATGGTTTTATCTGTACCGTTTATGGAACTGCATCCCAATACGGTCAGCCTGGAAAAGATTCTGAACTTACCCGATGCGGACAGTTTTCTGGGCTATGATGATCTGGGACGGCCGTTGTTTGATCGCCTGCTTGCCGGTGCTTACACTTCATTTACAGTGGCTTTCGGGGTGGTGCTGGTATCGCTGTTGATTGGTACAGGCATTGGTGTTTTAAGCGGTTATGCCGGTGGGCAGTGGGATCATCTGATTGTGCGCATTATTGATATTTTTATGGCTTTTCCCGGTATTCTGCTGGCCATTGCCCTGTCGGGGCTGATGGGGCCGGGGATTGGTAATGTTATTATTGCTTTAAGTGTTGTGGGCTGGGTGGGGTTTGCCCGGTTGTCCAGGGCTCAGGTGATGTCTATTAAGCAAAGTGAGCATGTGCTGGCAGCCAGGGCGCTGGGGGCATCTCATGGGCGGATTATCGGCTATCATATTTTACCTCTGATTATCGCTCCGTTGTTGATTGAGCTGACCTTTGGTATTGCCAGTATTGTGATTGCTGAGGCGGGGTTGTCGTTTCTTGGGTTGGGGATTCAGGCGCCGGAGGCTTCCTGGGGAAGTATGATCCGGGACGGGGCACAGTATTTGTTGATGGCGCCGCATATGGTGTTGGTGCCGGGGGTGGCATTGATGCTGGTGGTGATGGCGGTGAATATGGTGGGGGATGGAGTGCGGGACTGGCTGGATATAAAAGGGAAAAAGTGATGGATTGTGTTGGTGATTAGGGTGTTTTTTTAGGGGAAATGAATGTCGTCCGTATCAGTGCCCGGGTGGCTCTTGCTGAAGACGCCGTGAACCCATCCATGGGGGCTTTTCGGAAACATCCCTGTTTCCGAAACTTCAGCAAGAGCCACCCGGACACTGATACTCCGAGGTTTGGTTTAAGTTTTGTTTTTCACCTTTTGGGGTGTATGAGGGGGTGTGGAAATAAAAATGAAAAGTAAAAGTAAAAGCAAAAAGGAAAAAATATGACGCTGGGTCCTGTAATGGTTGATATTGAGGGGTATGAGCTGACGGCGGATGATCGGGAGTTGCTGTCAGATCCGGCTGTGGGTGGGGTGATTTTATTTAGCCGGAATTTTCATTCTCTGGAACAGGTGGAGAAGCTGGTTAAGGATATTCATGCACTTAGGACTCCGCGGCTGCTGACAGCGGTGGATCAGGAAGGCGGGCGGGTGCAGCGGTTTCGGGACGGGTTTACGATTCTGCCGGCTATGCGCCGTTTTGGGGAAATTTATGATACGGATCAGTCTCTGGCATTGGAGCTATCCCGTAAATGTGGCTGGTTGATGGCCAGTGAGATCCGTTCTACCGGGATTGATATCAGTTTTGCGCCGGTGCTGGATCTGGATAAGGGGATCAGTACGGTGATTGGGGATCGGGCGTTTCATAGTGATCCTTTTGTGGTGGGCAAGCTGGCGCAGGCGTTTACTCTGGGGATGAAAGAAGCGGGGATGCAGGCGACCGGTAAGCATTTTCCGGGGCATGGTTCTATTGCGGCGGATTCTCATGTGGCTATGCCGGTGGATGACCGGCCGTTTGTGGATATTGAGCTGGAGGATTTAAGGCCGTTTAAGTTTATGATTGATGATGGTATTAACGCCCTGATGATGGCTCATGTAATTTATTCCAGGGTGGATCTGCAGCCGGCGGGTTTTTCTGCTTTCTGGATGAAAACGCTGTTAAGAGACAAACTGCATTTCCAGGGGGCGGTATTCAGTGATGATTTGAGTATGGAAGGGGCGGTGATAGCCGGGGATTATATTCAGCGGGCGCAACTGTCTCTGGAGGCCGGATGTGATATGATCCTGGTCTGTAATAACCGGGCGGCGGCCTGGGATGTGGTGCGCAGCTTAAAAGATTATAGTGATCCGGCTTCCAGTTTGAGGTTATCACATATGCATGGTCAGCATTTTGTCAGTCGGGAGACTCTGGTTTCTGAACCACGCTGGAAAGAAGCCCGTGCCATGCTGACAAAATATGTAGAAGAACCGTCACAGGATCTGCTGGACCCGACGGACTATCAGTAAACTTTGTTTTAGATGGGCAATTATTAAGATTTAAGAGGATGGTATGGATTCTGCTGAATTTGAATTAAAACAGTGGCTGTTACAACTGGATTTTTTACGCGGTGACGGCTTGTGGATCACCGAGGCATTTTTAATCATCCTGATAGCACTGTTATTTAACTTTTTTCAGAAAAGAATAATTAACAAGGTAAAAAAGAAGCTCGAAACCACTAAAAATCCCTGGGACGATGCCCTGCTGGATTCTCTGGCTAAGCCTATCTCAGCTTTTATCTGGCTCTGGGGGATTACGACTGCAGCCAATGTGATTGCGGATGCCAATAATGTCAGTGTGTTTAATGAACTGGTGGCACCGGTACGTGAAGTCGGTATGATTTTAATTTTTACCTGGCTGGCTCTGCGTATTGTGGTCCGGGCAGAACGTAATATTATTAATATCGGGCGTAAAAAAGACTCCAGTTATGATATTACCACCATTCAGGCCGTTGCCAAGTTAATCCGTGCCTCGATTTTTATTACCGGTGCTCTGATTATGCTGCAGGAGCTGGGAGTCAGTATTTCCGGGGTACTGGCCTTTGGTGGTATTGGCGGTATTGCCGTGGGCTTTGCCGCCAAGGATCTGCTGTCCAACTTTTTTGGTGGTCTGATCATCTACCTGGATCGTCCTTTTGCGGTAGGTGACTGGATCCGTTCACCGGATCGGAATATTGAAGGTACGGTGGAAAAC
>JALVDE010000368.1 GCA_027009375.1 Gammaproteobacteria bacterium | reverse complement strand
TTGCCGTTAATGACAGTGATGAAAATATCCGTGCCATAGCCGCCAATAAACTCAGTGACCTGGATCTACTGCAGACCATCATTATGAAAGGGACTAACGGTACCGTTAAGGAAGCCGCTCTGACCCGTCTGTTCCAGTTGCTTAGTGGTCTTAAACATCCCGTACCGGAATTTCATGTACGGGAAAAAATGATCCGCGGCAGCCGTAATTCGGCTCTGCTTGAATTTGTAGCCGCCAATGCCAATGAAGCCTCTCTCAGAGAAATTGCCATTCCACGGATCAGCCGCGACCCTCTGTTGGGTGATATTGCCCTGACCGATGAAAATGCCAAAATCCGTCAGCTTGCGGCACAGCAGATTGCTAAACGCTCCACCCTGGAAAGGGTTGCTAAACAGTCACGTCGAAAAGACAAGCGGGTTTATAAAATTGTTAAAACCAAGCTGGACAAGATCATTGAAGATGAAGAACGTCCTGTTCGTCTGGCCGCTGAAGTAGTTGAAATCTGTGACAAACTGGAAAAACTGAAAAAACGCAATCGTTTATTACAGGAAAAAACCACTTTTGAAAACTTTGTTACACGCTGGAGTGAAATACAGAATTTTGCCAGCGAAGAACTGACCGAACGCTACCACGCCATCTGCGAAGACATTATTACCAGTATGGATGAACTGGAACACAGACAACAGGAAGAACAAACTGCTCTGGTCAAGCTGGATACCCTGCTAAGCGCCTTATCCAGTACCGTAGATGAACTGCTGCAGAGCGGTGACAATGGAGAATCTGATGCCAGACAACAGGAAGACAGACATAAAATCATTACCAACCTGGGCATAGAATGGGATGAAACATTAAAAGCGGTTGAAGATAAACAGCTTATTGAAGAATACAACAAGAAGTTTCAGACCCTGCTGGATCTGCTGGATAATCAGACCCACACCGAAGACAATAGCAGTGACACTGAAAAACTCAATAACCTGATTGCGCAGGCAGAAAATATGTTGCAAAAAGAGGGTTACATTCCGGAAAAAACCCTGGCGGCTCTGGAAGATAAATTTCAACAACGCATAAAGGACAGTTCAGGAGCGGATATTGAAGCTCAGCAGGAACGTTTTAATACTATTATCAAACAGCTTAAAGACAGACTGGCTGTACAGCAGGAAAAAGCCGCTCAGTTAATAAAAACCATTGAACAGAAAAACCAGTCCATTAAGCAGCTTATCAGTGACGGTCACGTTTCTAAAGCCGATAAACAACTGCATGAACTGTTTAAAAATATTGATAACAGCGAAGTACTGTCCAGTGCTGAGAAAAATCACTATCACCAGATCCTGCATGATATCCGCGCCACACTCGGGGATCTGTCTGCCTGGAAAAACTGGGCCCATGATAAAGAACGGGAAAACCTGATTCAGCGTGCACAGCAGGTACTGGAACAGGCCAGAAACAGCACCAACCTGGAAGTGGAATATACTGAAATTACAGCCGAGATCAAGGAGCTGCGCAAACAATGGAAAAATCTGCGCAGCCGAACCCAGGAATCCATGTGGGAACAGTTTAATAATACCTGTAATGAAGCTTACAGTTTATGTGCCCCCTATATTGAACAGCAGGCGGCCCAACGCAAGGCCAATCTTAAAGCCCGTGAACAATTATGTGAACAACTGGAAACCTATATAGACAGCATGGGTTGGCCCACTGAGGAAGATGAGCCCGTTGATGAGTCCATAGACTGGATCAAAGTTGACAAAATCACCCGTCAGGCTCGCAAGGAATGGTCAGAAATCGGTTTTGTGGAACGTAAAAAACACAAGGCTATAAACCAGCGTTTTGACAAAGACATTGAAATTATCCGCAATGAACTGAAAAAAGTCTGGCATATTAATCAGCAGCAGTTTAATGATCTGATCCATAAGGTGCAGCAATTACATGAACTCATGGATGATGATTTAAATACCGCCATTAATAAAGCCAAACAATACCAGCAGGACTGGAAAAAAATCGGCCCGGTATCCCCATATCAGCGCAATAAATTATGGAAAAAATTCCGTGCTGCCTGTGATGTAATATTTGATAAACGCAAACAGCAGATTGAACAGAAACAG
>JALVDE010000367.1 GCA_027009375.1 Gammaproteobacteria bacterium | reverse complement strand
TACATGCTTTCTCAGCCATGCGGTATCAATAATATTCAGATCCACACCGTCTATTTTTACCTGGCCGCTTTCAGGAACATATAAACGCTGAATAAGTTTAGTAAGGGTGCTTTTTCCTGAACCGGATTTACCAACAATCCCGATCACTTCGCCAGGTGTCACTGTTAATGAAATATTATCCAGGATCAGGGGACCATCCGGCCGGTATCTGAAACGGACATTTCTAAAATTCACCTGCCCTTTAAGTTCGGGCAGGGTACTGCGACTGGGGTCAAAGCCTGGTTCTTTGGGTGTATTGAGGATATCACCCAATCGCTGAACAGATATTCCAGCCTGCTGAAAATCCTGCCAGAGCTGCACCAGTTTTAAAATAGGGCCGCTGACCCGTCCGGCAAACATATTAAAGGCAATTAGCTGACCAACTGAGAGTTCTCCATTAATGACCAAATGCGCACCAAACCAGATAATAAGCAAGGTAGCCATTTTACTGATAAAGCCGGCTATTTGATTGGCAATATTGTTAAGGTTCTGGCTGCTAAAAGAAGCGTTGATGTATTTTGCTAATTGTTCTTCCCATTTTCTCTGCATCTGCGGTTCTACAGCCATGGTTTTAAGTGTTTCTATGCCCGTAACTGATTCAACCAGAAATGCCTGATTTTCTGCACCGTATTTAAATTTCTGATCCAGTCGATGGCGCAATACAGGCGTTATAAATACTGACAGGATAATATAAAAAGGAATAGTGCCCAGAACAACCCAGGTTAATGTTGGGCTGTACAGCCACATAACAATAAAAAAGATCAGGGTAAAAGATAAATCAATTAACAGGGTCAAAGCTGTACCGGTAATAAAATTGCGAATACTGTCCAGCTCATGAACTCTGGCAACACTTTGTCCAACCTGCCTGCTTTCAAACCATGCCAGAGGCAATGCCAGTAAGTGATGAAACAACCTGGCACCCAGCTCAACATCAACACGATTGGCCGTATGTGAGAAAATATAGTTTCTAAGTCCACCCAGAATCATATCAAATGCTGCAATAATAAAAAATCCAATCGCCAGCACATCAAGGGTTGTCAATCCCTTATGAACCAGTACTTTGTCCATAACCACCTGAAAGAAAAGGGGTGTTATTAATGCAAATATCTGTAAGAAAAAGGAGATAATCAGCACTTCTTTAAAATATTTCCGGTATTTTACAAGCGAAGGTATAAACCAGCTGATGTCGAATTTTTTATTACTAAACACATTTCCTTTGCGTTTGAACAGAATAATTTCCCCTGTCCAGAGCGCTTCTAATTCTTCAGTGGAAATGATATCGGGCAGGCCGTTGTTTTCTGTTTTTATCTGCTGAATAAGAATCCGGCTTTGGTTTTGGTTCTCAGGTCTATCGTCGGAAGTTTCTTCTGAATGAGCATTCTGATCCTCACTCTGAATACGTGCAATAATAAAATACTCACCTGAGCGGGATTTGGCGATGGCCGGAAGACTGGAATTGTTCAACTTATCAAAATGTGTCTTGATTTTTTTAGCTTTAAAATCAATAGCTTTTGCCGCACGCAGAATTTCACCATCTGAAAACGGCTGTTCATTTTGACCAAACTGGTGCTTGATTTGCTGATAATCAGCACAGAGATGATAATACTGGGCAATTATTATCAGGCACTGAAGACCTGAATCAGTATTGCCAGGGAGTTCCCTTCCCAACATGACCTTATCCTTAATTTTATTTATTTTTCTAGTTTACTTATCACTATTTACTTGCAAAAGGGTAATTTTATTATATTTTAATTTGGCAAAATATAGGTGTTTTCCTACAAAATAGTCTGTGTAATTCCTTGATTTTTATATCAGTGCTGTAGAATTATATTTATGAACCACCCTTCTTCATAACAATATGCTTTCGTGCATCTTCCACGCTCAGGGCAGTTTTAAAGTCCGGAAATTCATCCATAAACAGAGATAATCCATAAGCCGCTGACGGACTCATATTAACGGTAACCATAATCGTATTATTCAGGCAACACAGAGTATGCAGGTAGTTTAACCAGTTAAAATAGGTTTTATCTATCAGGCTGATATCCTTTAAGTCGTAAATCAGCCCTAAACTCCG
>JALVDE010000366.1 GCA_027009375.1 Gammaproteobacteria bacterium | reverse complement strand
AATTTAAAGCACTACCAAATCCATATGCCTTTAATTAGAATGATTCTAAATCGTTCTGTTAAAGAATTTATTTTTCCTGCCGAAAGAATAACTGTACTTAATATGTTTTTAGGAAATATGGTCTATACTTTTTATAGTTTCAGGTCATAGTTCTTGATCACTACTCTTTAAAGAGAGTTCCTGGAATCCTGTTCTTTAGACAAATGCGGAAAAATTCATGATGGATTATATTCTTTCAATAATGGGCAACTTCAAATTAAAAACCAAGATACTGGGTGTATCTTTTATATTTTTAATTGGTATGGTCGTTATTATTATTATTGGTGGTTATAAACTGCACCAGCAAACTATCATTCTTGAGGAAGCTATTCTTACCGCTTCAAAGCGGGTTAATGCCGCTTCTGATGTGCAGGTGTTTATCCTGGAAATTGACCGGACTATTCAGGCCCTGATTGCTACCGATGATAATAGCCAGATTAGAAAACTGGCTATCGCTTCAATTCGCTCAGGGGCAGCCCTTGATGAAAAATTTGCCGTTTTAAAAGAAACCTTTGGTAAAAATGCTGAAGTAGAAGCACTGGTTAAAAAAGTTACTGAGCTTCGTCCCAGGCAGATGAAAATAATAGGCAAGGCTCGAAAAAATCAGGATGATGAGGCCCTGAAAATGGCTGATTCCATATCTTCAGAATTCAATCAAATTAGGGAACTGGCTGCTAAAATCGTATCAGATAGCCAGAAGGCACTTGAAATTACCATGATTAATTCCAAAGAGTCGGGTCTTAATATCCTTAAAGTCCTGGGGGGCTTAAGTATATTTGGTGTGCTACTGGGTTTTATTATTGCGTTACTGGCTAATCGAATGATGACTAAACCACTGGGTATGATTGAACGAACCTTAAGAGGTATGTCAGAAGGAGATTTAACCATTGAGCTGGACTGTAACTCACCATCAAAGGATGAAATTGGTCAGACCATTGCCGCTATTTGTGTCACCCAGAATAATTTAAGGAAAATGCTGGAGCAGATCAGTGTTTCCACCAGTAAAGTGGCCCATGAGTCGGAAGAGATTTCTCAGAATGCCGATAACCTGAAAGCCAGCTCTGAGCAGATTGATACCAGTATTGACCATATTAATTCCAGTGCCGAAAATGTGGTTAATGCTGCAGTAGCGACTTCAGAAAAGGCTGAAGAGGCACTGGAGTCAGCCCTTAAAACATCAGAAACGGCCGTTAAATCGGCTAACCAGGTTAATTCTACGGTAGAAAACTTTAACCGTTTTCAAACGGAAATGGATAATACTGTAACCAGTTCCAGAGAGCTGGCTGATATTATTGAAAAAATTACAGGTATTACCACTACTATCAGTGGTATTTCTGAACAGACGAATTTGCTGGCTTTAAATGCAGCCATTGAAGCGGCTCGTGCCGGTGAACAGGGCAGGGGCTTTGCTGTGGTGGCTGATGAAGTTCGTTCACTGGCAGGTCGCTCCAGTGAAGCGGTCGATGAAATCAGTGCTCTTGTCACTAATATTGATATTAATATTAACAAGACCATTTCATCCATTGAAAAGGCTCGTGATAATATTGTGAATAATATCAGTCAGCTCAGCAGTGTCTCCAGTTTAAGCCATGAAAGCAGTGAACAGGCTTTGGCTATTAGTAATTCCATGAAAGAAGTGGTTCAGTTTGTAGCCGATCAACGCAATTCAATTTCTGAAATCAGCAATCAGGTTACGCAATTAAAATCCGCCTCACATAATAGTAATGAACAGGCAGACACTTTGTATATTGGTTCAGAAAAATTACAACAGGCTTCCACTGAATTAAATAACCTCCTTGAACAATTCAAAGTCTAGGCTATTCTCTACAGTGTAGTTTTACAATATACAGAGGAATCTAAATTGAACACCTTTAATTCAAACATCATTTCCAGAACCGTGATCGGTCTGTTTGCCAGTGTCAGTCTGATGGCCGGCAATGCAGTCTATGCTAAAGACGCTCATACAGATATTAAAGCCGGTGCTGCTGATTTACAGAAATGGCTGCTGCCTGATACCCCCCCGGTTCCGGAAAATAATGCCTTGACACCGGAACGAATTTCGCTGGGTCAAAAGCTGTTTTTT
>JALVDE010000365.1 GCA_027009375.1 Gammaproteobacteria bacterium | reverse complement strand
CTGACTCTACTGATGCCCAGTGCCTGTTATCCTATTATCAGCGTGCAAACAAACAAATAAATCATTTACTTAACTTCACAGACATTGAAGATAAAAAGATTCTGGATTTTGGTTCAGGACATGGTATGTTGGCAAGTGCTGTTCTTGAAGGAGGGGGCGTATATTATGCACTGGAATATATACAGCCTGTTGCAGAAATCCGAGATTATTTTCTTGAGAATGCTTTTTCAGATAAATGCTCTAAAATTTATACTGAACAAGATATGCATCTCAATGAAATAATAAATTCTGATTCAGATGGCTTTGATATTATCTTTTGTAATAATGTTTTAAGTGAAATGCCTGTCAAAGAAACAGAACAGGCAATTATTAAAATAAAAGAAATATTAAAAACTGATGGACTTGTTGTGATACAGGACTGGTTGAACCCTAAAACTAAATGTGATTTGATGAGTTTAATGTGTAGAAATTTTAATTTTGTGGATATTACAACCTTCCAGGAAAATGTCTCGAATGTATATGTTTTCTTATTACGCACAAATTAATGTGCATTGTTAAACCTTGTATTTGATTATTAATTCTGTTTTAAATGAAGTTTTGGAGTAAAATAAGTGAGTGTTAATAGTTTTCTGAAGAATTATCGCAACATCCTTAATTACCATGGTTATAACTTCTATGGTTTTAAACGGGTTATTGATCAGATACTGGAAGTTGATTTTTTTGATTTTTCACGTGGTCATAAGGTACACACCGCTTTTATAAAAACACCGGAGTATACTTCTGACCAGTATATGCATTATCAACCAGCATATACCAGTGTTGTTAAGGAAATGATTCAGTTATCTGTTGCATATTACACATCCATAAGCTATTCCGATAAAAGCAGATTCCCCATTTTTGTAGATCTAGGATGTGGTTCAGGAAAAACTCTTCTGATTGCTGAACAATTTCCATATTTTAAGTCGATTTTTGGTATTGAAATTGATAAAGAGCTCAGTAATATCTGTGAACAGAATCTTCAATCTCTATCAAGTAATAATAATTTCTGTATTAATGCCAACGTAGAAGAAAAACAGGCTATTAATGAACTGCTTCATTTCCTGGATGATACTGACATAGATGATATTACTGTTTTTGCTTTTAACAAAAATTCGTATGGACAAAAGGTTCTTGAAAGTAGCTTAAATCTACTAAAGGAAAAGTTCAATAATATTTTCTATTTGTACCAGAACCCGGTTTTTGGTCAGGTTTTATTAGACAATGGCTTTTATGAGGTTTTATCTGATTCTAAAAATAGTACAGTACACAAAAATTATAAATACAAAATTTATCATTATACTAAATCAGATCATTCACATGAATTGCATAAAAACAAATAAAAATATTTTATAGATAAAATTCAACCGGTAGTATTAAATACAGAACTGTTTTACTAAATATCGTCTCAAATCATTTTAAGTTAAAAATAATGAAATATATTGTAATTGGTAATGGTATTCTTGGATTAAGTATTGCTTTTCGTATTTTGCAATATGATTCGGATGCAAATATTACTTTGATTGGACCCCGTCAAAGAGAAGGAGGGGCAACAGCACCTGCAGGTGCTATGCTTAATTCTTTTGCCGAAATAACTGAGGGGGCTTTAAAATCTGATGCTGCCTTAATGCACTTTCAACTAAGCCATATGGCAACACAGGTATGGCCTGATTTTGAGGAACAACTGATTGAAATGGCTGGTGACAATCTGCCGGATGAATGCGCAAGTTGTCAGGTTCTTACGGGGGGGTGTTTTTCAAAGGGAACTTATATAATTAACAATACCACTTCTGATAATCTGGATGATAAAAATTTTAACGCTATAATCCGTGCTCTTAATGATTTTAATGAGCAGTATTCAATGGTTGAACCTGCTGATATTCCTAATTATGAACCTGCTATGTCAGCCAGGGCCTTAAGAGCGATATATATTCCAAATGAGGGATGGTTAAATCCAAAAATTGTTTTAAAAAAACTTGATAATATTATGGCAGCCAGCTCTAAAGTTCATTATCTGGACGGAAAAGTAAAAACTTTAAAGGAACAGGGAGGAAAAATTATTTCTGCTGTTCTTGAGGATGGTTCCTCTATTGAAGCTGATCACTTTATAATA
>JALVDE010000364.1 GCA_027009375.1 Gammaproteobacteria bacterium | reverse complement strand
CTTCTATCTCCTTTTTAAACTCTGGACTCTTTTCCAGGCCTGATGCTTCAGCTTCAAGTTTAAATAAACGTGAAATGACCAGTCGTTTTAAAATATCTCCACGCAATGAAGCCTGTTGTTTTTCATCCATGGTATTAAACTGTGTATAAAACGGTGAACTTCGTAAAGCCATTTCCAGGTCAGTTTCTGTGACCTGTAAGTTTTCTATGGTAACCAGAACCTGTTGTTGTGCCATGGCACTGGCCTGCACATAGAACAGACACAGAAGTAATATTGCAGTTACTGATTGAGATATCATATTTTTTACTATAGAAGTGTTCATGGTTATTATCTATTTCCTGCTGTTTTAATAAATACAGGGAGCATAAAGCTCCCTGTATTACTCCCTGTTTAGACAGTCATACTCGATTATTCATCTGGAATCTGACCACCCAGATCCGGTGCACTCTCATGCATCCAGGAAACGGCGGCATCATAATCATGTATAATTGACTTTCCTTTAAACAGATAATCTTCATCATCTGCTTTAACCAGGTATGGCACACCACTTTCATTGACCTCATGACAGGCGGCACATTTTAATGGCCCATGAGATCCATCAGGATTATACATAGCCGCCTGTTTATAAGCGGTACTGTCGGTTCCTGGATCAACAGGATACAGACCATGAATAGACTGGTGACAGGCCTGACAGGCCAGACCTGCATGCCCTTTGGAGTAACGCATCAGACTGTATTTGCCTGGCTGGTTAATTGGAAATGCCACACCGCCCTGACCTTCAACATAAGGAGCCTCATGACAGTTTGCACAATGAGGTTCACCCGCTGATAACCAGTATTCTTTACCATGTGTTGCAGCACTATAAGGCACTGCAGTTGAACCGGTTGCACCTTTGGGCAGTTTGGAACTATCAATTTTAGCCTTAGGATTAGCAGACAGAATACTGACATTGATATCACCATCAACATCTTTTGAGACTAATGGCCCATTGCCTTTGAGCGCAATCACGGCAATATCCGGGGTCATATGATCGGATTTCCAGAAATCCAGAGCATGAGATTTACTGACATCCGCTTCACCTTTACTGTTAAGCACAACTTTAGGATCCAGGTAAGTATCGGCCAGTTGCTTGATATCCTTCATGCCAAGCGCTTTGGCAATTTCCTGCAGAGACTTATTACGCAGGGTTTCACCTTCCTGTTTAAAGGCATGAGTTAGATTATCACGCTGGTATAATTCACGGCTGATCTGGCTATGACAGTTAGTACACCATAAACCTTTGCCACCGCCATCGTTACCTATTTTCGCTACATTTTCCTGTAACCAGCTACCAATGGCATTTAGATGCTCCGGTGTTTCGGCACCATCTTTATCCTTGTTCCTGTTGGTATGAACATCACGCCCAGCAAAACAACCTTTTGCATCCCGATTATCACCTTTAGCAAAGGCATTTTTACCATCAGCCGTAATCAGAATACCATCCAGACCACCATCCTGACGATGAGAAGGGTGACAGGCCTGACAGGCTCCGGTACGACCATGAGAATCCGGTAATGGGGCTTTCTTTAAATGGGTAAAATGCAACGCTTCAGTCAGCGGTTTGATGGGATGTTCCTTACCATCTTTACCTTTATGGTTTTTAGATTGCAGTACACCAATGACATTATCCGCATGGCATTTCTGACACAGCACCGGATCCCGACCCAGTCGGTTACTGACTTCACGGCCAAACGGCTTATAATTTTTCAGGAAGTCTGTACCATTTTCATCATCATGAATTTCCAGGATCGAAACGGATGTTGCTTTTAGATCAGCAATCCAGTCAGAAGCCCCCAGACCTTTCCAGAAAGCCCGTTCCTGCTTATACAGATTGTATTTTTTACCATTGGCTGCACTGTTTGCATGACACTTGGAACAGGCAGGCACATCAATGGGGTTAGTACCGACAAAACGCACCGGCTCACCGCTGTGACTATCCAGCACCGGTTTGCCTGATTCGGCATCTACCAGCGCAACCCAGTTTTCCTGAAACGGGCGAACATCACTTTCCACCAGAGTTAATGGACTTTTAGCCATGGTTTCATCATTAAACGGTGTCAGAGGCAGACCCAGTGCATCCCAGATACCGGGATTAGTCAGAACAATGGGCACATTATCCAGTACCGGCGATTTTGTGTACACAATTGTACCTTTCTCACCGGTATAGTGCAGATGACCACCACTCATAGGACTGGGTACCGCCGCACCTGCAGGACCATTATCCATAGGTACAGGGATCTGCAGACCAACAAATTTCTTATCCGCATCTTTACTGCCGCCGGTAGGATTGGTTCCTTTTAAATCTTTATAGACATAAAGATGTGTCCAGTAAGCATTGGCAACGTTTTCATTTTTTTCATATTTGCCATCACCGTTAACATCATAGGGCACAGTCCAGTATGCCAGTTTTGAACCTTCTGAATAGGTATTGTTAACAAATCCGTATGATAGTTTCATACGTTTTCTGCCATCTACAACAACATCATGTTCTTCTTCATCAGCTTCAAGCAACTCCGGGTATTTTTTCTTACCCGTTGCGGTTTTTATTACTTGAGACTGTACTGAATTGTAGGGGGGCAATACACAACAATAGGTAAAATCAAAACCAGTACAGTGCATACCCAGTTCATAATTTACGGTTATGTTATAGTCATTTTTGGGTTTATTTTTTAATAAACTATCAAGAGTTGAGACTGTTGACTGATTTGAAGAACTCTGGGTGTTTGAAGACATACACCCCGCAGAAATTAGGGCAAGTACACCAATAGTAGTGCCCAGCGTATGCTTTAGCATGAAACAACCTCCTTTTAACCACCTTTTAAATGATAAATAAAGTTATTTCATCAAAAACAAATCACCTGGAACTAAAGTTTAGCCCTAAACTTATTTTCTTTATCTTCTTCTTAAAAACTTATTATAAAAAAGAGTGGTCTATATTTTTCAGATGCGCACCAATATGCAACAAATCATTAAAAATACAGGGTAATAAAGAAATATTAAGTTATGCTGGTTTCCTGTTCAGAAACAACTTTTATTATCAGGAATGATATTATTATTTTTGATTAAGCTTTTGATTTTATTATTATAAACAGGT
Source organism: Gammaproteobacteria bacterium (assembly GCA_027009375.1). Classification (GTDB taxonomy): domain Bacteria; phylum Pseudomonadota; class Gammaproteobacteria; order GRL18; family GRL18; genus JANELJ01. The sequence continues at coordinate 5,354 of JALVDE010000364.1, read as the reverse complement.
GATTTCTTGTTTTTATTTGCCTGTTTTTGTAAAGCTTACTTAAATCTAGCATATAATTGTTTTATATGTCAACACATAAACCCGGCAATTTGTTTTTTAACAATTTATGAACTGAGCTCCATTTTCACTTATAATACTAAAAACTTAAAACAGTCAGGAAAATTTATGGCCCGTCGTAGCGACCATACACGCGAACAGTTAACCGAGCTGGCACTGAGTTCTGCAGAGCAATTACTCAATACTAAACCAGCCAGTGCTTTAAGTACACGCCAGATTGCCACAAAAATGGGTTATACAGTAGGCACTCTGTACCAGATTTTTAAAAACCTGCCTGATCTACTATTGCATGTTAATGCCCGCACCTTAAAACGCCTGTACGAAGATTGTTTACGACTTGAGATAAAGCACCACAGTCCAGAAGACAATATTCTGGCTTATGCCAATCTTTATCTTGAATTTGCTCACAAGCACCCGGGACACTGATTTTTGATTCTGATGTACTGGGAGATGAACCTCTTCCGGACTGGTATCTTAGTCAGGTAAACAGCCTGTTTTCTCTCATTGAAACGGAACTTAAACGCATTAAACCAGAATCCTCTGAACAGGAAATTGTGCGCACCAGCCGGGTACTCTGGAGCAGCGTACACGGGATATGCACCCTGTCTATTAACGACAATCTGTTTATAACCTCAGCCTGCAACCCAAAAGAACTGATTAGCTCACTGGTCAGCCATTATCTTAAGGGCTGGACACATCAATGAGATGGGAAGGCAAGCGTTACTACCCTGTCAGTCAGTTTTACAAACAGCGTTTTAATGAAAAAGTTTATAAGGTATCAGTCAGTATCGCTGAAACCTGCCCCAACCGTCAGCCTAATTCCAGAATGCCCCTGTGTATCTTCTGCGATGAATGGGGTTCGGCGGCTTATCATCTGGAACGGGACAAATCACTACAGGAACAGATAATCATTAACCGGGATAAAATTGCCCGACGCTATCGGGCTAAATCTTTCCTGGTTTATTTTCAGTCCTATACCAATACCTTTGATCGGGTATCAGAGCTGGAACAACGCTTTGATATTGCCCTGGCTCAGGATAATATTAAAGGTGTGGTTTTAGGCACCCGGCCGGACTGTCTACCCAAACGTATTCTGCCCCTGCTGAAACAGACTCATGATACGCATTACGTTATGGTTGAACTGGGTCTGCAAAGTTTTTTTAATCATCATCTGGACTTTCTGCAGCGTGGTCATAATGTTCAGCGCGGCTATGAAGCCATTGAAAAACTGCATCAGCATACCGGCGTGGATATCGGTATCCACCTGATGTTCGGACTACCCGGAGAAACCGATCAGGAGCTGATTGAAACAGCTCAGATTTTAAATGAACTGCCTGTTAATAATGTCAAACTGCATAATCTGCATGTACTAAGCAATACCCCCCTGGCCTTACAGTATCAGCTGGGGAAATTTAAACCTGTTGAACTGGATGAGTATATTCATAAAGTCACTCTGTTTCTGGAACACCTGTCACCGGATATTGCTGTACAGAGACTGGCTGCTGTGGCCAGCCGCTGGGATGAACTGATTGCCCCCGCCTGGACAAAAGAGAAAATGCGCCCTACCCAGGCCATTGAAGATTATTTACAGGAACAGGATACCTGGCAGGGGAAAGCCATTATCCTTAATAATGCACTGCGTAATAAAGCCCTATAGACATAAAAAAAGCCATATATCCAGAAATTAGAAATTTAGTGGTAAAGGCCATGGGGTTATTAGTTGTCTTATGATCAATATACAACTTATAGGCAATAAGATTGGCAAATGATCCAAACAGGCTGCCAAATCCACCTGCATTTGTACCCCACAACAGAGCTTTCCAGTTTTCGGTAAAGTTGGCAAATAATAAGGTGGCCGGCACATTACTCATTAGCTGACTGCTTAAAGCAGAAAATAAAAATACATGTTCAGAACCCTGTATCTGTGACTCAAACAGCAGCTTTAGATTTTCTGCCAGACCAAAAAAGAAAAAGAAAGTAAACAAAAGGGCATAATCTATACGCAGTGTTTTTCGATCAAATATTAAAGCATAGATGATCACTATCAGGGCCGAGATTATGGGCAATATATGTAATACCACCAGTAACACTATAAACAACAGGAACACATAAATATAAGCGGATTGATTTAGCTTAATATTGCTATACTCTGTTACTGACTTATAGCTGGTTTTAATAAACCATGAGGCAATAATTAAAATAACCAGAAAAAATATGGCAAAGGGCGCTATAGCGGCAATAAATTCCAGTGGCTGTAAATCGTAATACCAGTAAATAAACAGGTTTTGCGGGTTGCCAAAAGGTGACAGGGCAGAACCTGCATTAACCGCCAGCGCTTCAAATATCACCAGCAGATCCTTTCGTGTGGTGTTAAGAGTCAGGGTTAACGGCACAATAACCATTAAGGCAATGTCATTGGTGATCACCATAGACAGGAAATAAGAAGCTAAAATCAGCTTTAAAGAGATTAACGATCCCTGTTCAATACTTCTGGATATTTTCAGTATCAGACCGTGATGCTGCAGTCCATTAACTGCAACAAATAATGCCAGCAAGAGAAATAACACTTCCAGTTCATTACTCGAATAGTCGGGAATATTCGAGGTATAAACAGAGGTTACCAGCAGGCTCACGACAGAAATTATCAACAGCCACTGCCTGAGAATAAACTCAATTAATACATTTTGAACGTTCAAATCAATTTCCTGACGGCTATAGAATATACTTTATACTGATTCTGATTTGCCCCTTACTGGTAAAACGCTGTTTAATCACCTGTCGGAGCAACTTCATTTCATGCTCATTCAGAGCCTGTTTTACCACCAGCGTTATATTAATAATGCGCTGCTTATTCTGATAATCAATAACTGCTTTTTCAATAAGCACTTTTTTATTATTTATCGTCAGCTGTTCATTAGCCAGCGCTCGAGTCAGATAATAACGCTGCAGACTGGCACTATACGTTCTATAAAGCGGATACGATAATACCACTAATACCAGAACAATAAGGGTCAGGCTTTTCTTTCTTTTAACCGTATTGGAAAAACCCAGAAACTGGAAGGTCATGGTTGCCGCTACCATAATCCCTACCAGGTTAGTTACAAATAATAATATGGCACCTTCAAACACATAGGATTCTCCGCGCCCCAGTCCAATACCGGCACTGGCCAGCGGTGGTACCAGAGCCACCGCAATAGCCACCCCGGCAAGATTATTTAAGAGCTCTTTATGTGCCTTGGTATAGGCCGCAGCAATGCCGGAAAAAATAGCAATGGCCAGATCGATCAGGTTTGGGTTAATCCGTGCCCTGATTTCCCCACTTAAATCCACCTGGGGCATAAATAAGGTCAATATAAACGATGCCAGCAAGGCCAGCGCAATGCCCAGACCGAGTTTTTTTAATGACTGATAAAACAGCAGATCTTCACCCCTTAACAAGCCCATTGAACTGGATATAATGGGCGACATAAGGGGTGCCAGCAGCATGGCACCGATAACCACAGCCGAGCTGTTTGCATAAAGTCCCAGACTGGCCAGCAATGTACTTAACAGTATTAAAGAAATATACAGTGAATTAATACGGGCATCTTCCCGTAACTGTAAAAACAGATCCTTGAAACGCTCTTCAGAAGCGACTGAAAAAAACGGCAGTTTTTTATCAATATACTTGTTCAGCTCTTTTTCATCCGGCAGATTGTCTGTACGGATAGTTTCCTTGTCTGCATTAATAACCGGATTAAGCTCCCAGAACCTGTCCGAGGCATTGATACTGAGGGCATTTTTTATTATTTTAAAATGCAGCGGACACTCTACTGTTTTCAGATCATCCAGTTTAGCTGTCGGCAGAGCCTGACTAAAACTCTCACATTCCAGCTTAATTTCATTGCTCTGAATATTAGCCACTGCACGAGGCAGGCTGTTATCTCTGTTAAGGTGAAATATCAGTGATATCAGAAACAGAAAATATTCCACCACAGAAAAGGGAGACACTATCATCATAGACAGCATATCCGAACGCATAGAGCTTTTCTGCTGTATAGCCCGGGTCAGACGGCTGCCGCGGTTCTGATTCACTATAAATATACCATTAGCGACAGTGGTTATCGCCTTGCCGTTTCTGGTTTCAATACTGATTTTATTTTTTGACAGGCGAAAAAACTGCTTTAAGCCCAGTATAATATTTTTAAAAAAAGCACCTGCAGACGCATCTGAATGCCAGGCTTCCAGCAAGGGGATCTCACCAATAACCGCCTTAAACTGAAATAGCTGACCATTACACTGCTGCAGGTTTACGGGTTTAATATCATCACGTAAAGCAATCTCGATATTTTCTTCATCAGAACTGGGCAGTTGATAGGCATGGCGCAGAATTCGCTGTTCCGGCAGAGGTAAAAAGGCCAGGCTGCATGGCTTATCTGTACTTTGAAGCGATTGCTCATAAGCAAAAGCCAGCATCTGGTCAATGAATTCCATACTGCCTGAGACCAGAAGATGGCTTGAAAATAACAGATAGTCCTGAGGATTGGAGAGAAACTGCTGTTTTTCAACGGCCCTGATCTGAGTGCCAAATGGATTATCGGAGACGGGTTCTATCAGGTATTCAGAATGCTCATCATAAATAAACAGAGCCTCAGACATATAGTCCATAGTAAACCTTATTTTTAGAAAGTAGCTCCCTGCATAATAACATATAAAAAAGCCGGCAATGAATGACTCATTATCGGCTTTAAATAATATTACTAATCTATGATTTTAATGCAAAAAATATAGCAACTCAGTATAGATGACCGTGACTGTCTACAGGTACTGTAGCCAATCACTCTATGTCACACAAGTGTAAGCTAAATATTTACCTGGAAATTTACTTTAACAAACCCAGAATCTGTTTAGAGGAAAAGTTTGCCTGTGCCTGCAGAGCTGTTGCCGCATCTTTAAGTAACAGATCCCGGTTTCTTTCACTGACGGTTTTGGCATAATCCGTATCCAGTATCCGGCTTTTGGAAGCTTCCAGATTTTCTTCCTTATTGAGCAGATTACGGCCAATACTTTCAAAACGATTCATGGTAGCACCCAGTTCTGCCCGGTAACTGTTTACCTGCGCCATAGAACTGTCCAGGGGTTCCAGTGCTGAGTTGGCTCCGGACTGGGTTGAAATATCCGCTGTAAAAAAACCGCTGTCTGTTAACTGGCTCTGTAAATCTGCGGTTCGCACTGTCACCTGATCACCGGAATTGGCATCCACCTGAAACTGTAACTGAGCATCCTGATTAAGCAGTTTCTGCCCGTTAAATTCGGCT
>JALVDE010000363.1 GCA_027009375.1 Gammaproteobacteria bacterium | reverse complement strand
CCAATGAGCACCACTGACAGAATTGCCATAAATAAAGTACGTTTTTCCATAATCAAATTCTAATATATTACAGAAAAACATCCTCTATCCCGGAATAGATGTGTGAAATGACACAGTAAGAGTAGCGTTCAGCGTTCAGCGTTCAGCGTTCAGCGTTCAGCGTTCAGCGTTCAGCGTTCAGCGTTCAGCGTTCAGCGTTCAGCGTTCAGCGTTCAGCGTTCAGCAATAAAGTTTAAAAGCTCTTTTTCGGCAGTCAAGAACAATATTAAAATATTTGGTATTAACTTAAAGATAAATGATATTGCTCTGGCTCTTTCTCAGCGCTGAACGCTGAACGCTCAGCGCTGCTCTTCTAAGCTTTCAAAACAATGATTAGTAGCCTCCACAAACCCCTGCACACTACCACAGTCAAAACGGCGGCCCTTAAACTTATAGCCCAGTACACAGCCTTCGCTGGCCTGTTGCATCAGGGCATCGGTGATCTGGACTTCGCCGCCGACGCCGGGGGTGGTATTGCGTAAAATATCAAAAATGTCAGGAGTCAGTATATAGCGGCCGATTATTGCCAGGTTGCTTGGGGCTTCTTCTGTGGAGGGTTTTTCTACCATGGTGTTGATCTGGTAAATATCGTCCCGAATCATTTCACCGCTGATCACACCGTATTTGTGAACCTCTTCCATGGGTACTTCTTCAATGGCCACGATACTGCAGCGAAACTGTTTATAAAGTTTAACCATCTGGGATAAAACGCCAACATCTGACTCAACCAGACAGAGGTCATCCGCCAGTACCACGGCAAAGGGTTCATCCCCAATCAGGGTTTCTCCCGTAAGAATTGCATGCCCCAAACCTTTCATTTCTACCTGCCGGGTATAGGAAAAAGTACAGTTGTCCATAATATGGCGAATACCTTCCAGGTATTTTTCCTTATCACTGCCTTTTATCTGATGCTCTAGCTCATAATTAACATCAAAATGATCTTCCATAGCCCTCTTACCACGGCCGGTAACAATAGCCATATCAGACAGCCCGGCTTCCAGCGCTTCTTCCACACCGTATTGAATTAAGGGCTTATTGACGATGGGCAGCATTTCCTTGGGCATAGACTTGGTGGCCGGCAGAAACCGGGTACCATAACCGGCAGCAGGAAACAGGCATTTTTTAATCATACAAATCTTCTTTTGATAAGAGTAAGAGAGTTAAAATTTCGACAAATTATAGCAGAGCAGCACAAAAAATAGCGTTAAAAGCATTGAACAGGCAACAAAAAAGCACACCCAATAAGAGTAATCCGACAAATTCCCCTAAAACCTGACCACATAATGCAACAGATCACCAAAACCCCAGATTAAGGTCCCCACAATCAGCAGATTAAAACCGCATTTACCCATAACCCAGGTTTCTTCTTCGTGACTTCTTGAGTGAGATAAAATCTGTTCGTGCTTGCCATTAGCCCAGTCGCGTTGAAAATTACCGGCTTTAGCTGCACTTCGATAGCGCTGGCGCAGACGTCGGCTGTTTTCGATGATCTGTGAAGAAGTAAGATAGATGCCCAGAACCACAATCAGGGAACCCGAGCGGGAAAACCACTGCCAGTCATTTACCGCCAGACTGAGCCACAGGCTGAAAAAAAGGATAAAGACCGACACCAGGTAAATAATATAGGTCTGTTTTTTTATATTTTTTCTGGTCATACCATACTCTTGTGTAGTGATTCACCAGTCTTACATCTGAAAGATAAACAGTCCTTAGTCCATTTTTTTTATACGAATTTTCCGGCCTTTCTTTTTAGTTCGGTTTGCCTCGGTTTTTGCCCGGTCAATGAGTTCCATAATCCTGTCAATTAATAACTGAGTCAGGGCATGAGGCAACAGCCAGCCCCAGTTGCCCAGTGCTTTTTTCTGTATCATGGACGGACTGAGTTCCGGTTTATCCCTGGCCACCTGCTCAATCAGTTTTTCACTTAAACGCTTATCAAGCCCCTTACCGTATATTTCCTTTTCTATATAAGCATAGATTTCATCTTCCAGTTTTACCAGTTCTCGTTTGGTAAATTCATCGGGCAGGCTTTTAAAAATAAGTGCTGAAACATAGGCTTCGTAATCTACACCCATTTTTATAATGCGGGTAGCGATACATTCCAGGGTATAGTCGGTCGCTTCCGGTTCTCGCAGAAATTTTGAAATTTGACGGTACAGTGCATTTGCCTGCTCCTCATTCAACTGCTGTTGAATCTGATAATCAATTAACTGTTCCAGAATTTGTTGCTGCTTTGACAGATGGGGCATATTAAATCCTGTTAACCATAAGCACTATTAACGTTTAGAATAATTCAAGGTCAAAATAGTTTATAAGTAATAATTTAGAAGATTTTGGCTGAAAATTGTAAATAATAGTAAAAAGAACCGATTATACCTTGAATATTTTATATCTTTAGGTAAATTAAACTATATAATAAATAGGATATTTTGCACATTTTTACCTACAACTTAAAGTTAAAAGCCTTAAAATAAAAGGTAACCTTAAGGTAAAAGCTAAGTAAAAAGTGTAAAAACTGAACACAAAAACACCGGCAGCCTACTTACTCTAAAACTGTATTAAAGCTGTCTTAATTACAATAACAATAAAATAAAATCAGGCTGGAGTAACCTCTATGTTTTTTAATCGTAAAACATTTCCAACACTCACCATTCTATTAGGTATTTTTATACTGTTTTACAGTTTTGCACTGCATGCGGCAGAAAAAAAGACCTTTAAGCCTTTTGTACTGGCTAAAATAGAAGCGGGCATGCCTATGGACAAGGTTAAAGAAAAGGTTAAAAAGCAGATTACAGAGTCGCCTTTTACCCTGGTGGCCGAATATTCACCTTATGACGGCGCCTATATTTTTATTATTACCAGCGATGAACTGAAATCTCTGGCAGCCGAGGCTGAATACGGCGGTTTTGCTGCACCTCAGCGTGTCAGCCTGACTCAGGTAGGCAAACAGATACAGATCGCCTATACCAATCCCGTTTTTATGCAATATGCTTATCGCATGAAAGACGTAGATTTACAGCCCATTCTGGATCAGATGACCCAGGCTTTCGGCTTTGATCAGTTTTTTGGTGGTGAAGGCTTAACGGCTCGTAAGCTAAAACGCTATAAATACAGTTTTGGCCTGGAAGATTTTGATTCCTTTTACGAACTGCCTGAATACAAGAGCCATGTTGAGGCTATTACGGCTTTGATTAAGGGCTTTAGAGATAAAAGCAATGGTATTTCCAGAGTCTACCAGATCAAGATCCCCGGTAAAGAGCAGGTGGTATTCGGCGTTTCCATGAATGCTGAAGATGCCAATGATGAAGAACTCAATGTTCGCAAAACCATGGATATTATTGATTATCTGCCACTGAAAAGAACCGCCTACCTGCCTTATGAAATCATGGTGGACGGTGATAAAATCCTGGCCATGCACGCCCGTTTCCGCATCGCCGTCTATTTTAACGACCTGAAAATGTTTGGAAAACATGGTTTCGGTAAACTGCTTTCCACACCTTCAGCCTATGAAAAAGCCTTTCTGGCAGTTTCCGGCGCCAAACAGATTGAGGAAGATAACGACAACGGAACTGACGGTTTTATCAACTGATTCCCTCTCATCCCGACCTTCTCCCAATGGGAGAAGGTCCTAAGGGATTTCAGAGCCTATTGAAATTCCTTTTCCATAATTTCCTGTAGTACCCCCCAGTCATTATTACAACTCAGTAGCTTGTTCCCTTCAATATTTCTATAGCGTTTATAATAATTAACCAGACCATTGGTTGATGAGTCGTACTTTACGATCGGCTGCTCATCCAGCAGGTCATACTGAATCTCTTTAGCCAGCTGTTTGCCTAACTGCACACCCCATTGGTCAAAAGAGTTAATACGCCAGATCACCCCCTGCACAAAGACCTTATGCTCATATAATGCAATTAATGCGCCCAGGGTAAAAGGATTGAGCTCCTTGAACATAATGGAATTAGTGGAACGGTTGCCTTCAAATACCCGATGAGGCAACAGAGCCTTAATTTCATCCTCAGGTAAACCTTCCTGTTCCATTTCCATGCGAACTTCCGCTTCTGTTTTACCCATCATTAAAGCTCTGGTCTGGGCAAAAAAATTAGACATCAGTACCGGATGGTGGCCGCAGGCCGGATTATACGAGTCCAGGGCAATAATAAAATCACAGGGAATAGGCTGGGTACCCTGATGCAGCAGCTGGTAAAAAGCGTGCTGGCCGTTAATCCCCTGATCGCCCCAGACAATAGGCCCAGTGTTGTAATCCACACTTTCACCGTCACGATTAACATGCTTGCCGTTACTTTCCATATCCAGCTGTTGAAGATAATCAGGAAACAGGTTGAGATAGTGGTCATAAGCCAGAAAAGCCTGGGAATAAACACCCAGAAAGTTATTATGCAGAATACCCATCAGCCCCATAATCACCGGCATATTTTCTTCCAGAGGCGCCGTTCTGAAGTGCACATCCATTTTATGGCCGCCTTCGAGCAGCTCTCTGAAATGCCCCATACCCACTGCAATACAAATGGACAGACCAATGGCTGACCAGAGCGAATAACGCCCTCCGACCCATTCCCAGAATTCAAAAATATTGTGCGGATCAATGCCAAAACGTTCAACCGCTTCCAGATTAGTGGATACAGCGACAAAATGTTTTTTTATAAATTCCCTGTTTTTTACCCTAGATACAAACCAGCCTCTGGCCGTAACGGCATTAAACATGGTTTCCGGCGTGGTAAAACTTTTAGAAGATATAATAAACAGGGTGGATTCAGGACTTAATTCTTTCAGAGTTTCTGCCATCTGACTGCCGTCCAGATTAGAAACAAAATGCAGCTTTATTTTACGGCTGGCAAAGGGCTTTAAAGCATTAACCACCATTTTCGGCCCCAGATCAGATCCCCCAATACCAATATTTACTACATCAGTAATAGGCTTACCGCTATAACCCAGCCATTGGCCATGACGCACCTTATCTGCAAAAACCTTCATTTTAGCCAGAACCGCTTTAATATCTGGTTTAACATTTTTATGGCTGCTCAATACCGGTTCATCGGACAGATCACGCAAGGCGGTATGCAGCACTGAACGATGCTCGGTAAAATTTATCGGCTCTCCGGTAAACATGGCCTCACGATGCTCCTCCACCCTTTCCTGGCGAGCCAGCTCAAACAATAGTGCCATAGTTTCTTCCGTCATCAAATTTTTTGAATAGTCCAGAAATATCGGTCCGGCCTGCAGACTAAAATCTTCAAAGCGCTCGGCATTGGTGCTAAATAAATCACGCATATGTAATTTTTTTAATTGTGGAGTGTGTTTTTCCAGAGCCTG
>JALVDE010000362.1 GCA_027009375.1 Gammaproteobacteria bacterium | reverse complement strand
GCAGGCGATTCGGTCAGTTGTGACATTACTTGTCCTTTTAAGGTGGTTAATGACTTTCCAGGGCATTTACCCTTTTAAGCTGAATAATTCAGTTGAAACGAAACGAGAATGATTTATTTAGGTTTAATTAAAATATATAGTATAATAGCGCCGAAATTAAGAGAACAGATAACTCATATAAAACTCATATAAAAAGTCAGAGAATATAACATCCAGACTGCACATTCCTGCTAACTAACCCAGCATTTTCATATCAATCCGACAAAAAATCATTCAGGTCTAATATTATGCACGGCGATAAAGAACTTCGTTCAAAAGTAAAACTCATTGGTTCAGTTCTGGGCAATATACTGAAAAATCATACCCGGGAAACCGTCTTTGATGTGGTAGAAGAGCTGAGAACCGGCCATATTGAACTGCGTAAAGAACATGATGAAAATCTGCGCCTGCAGTTAATTAAACTGATTGAACAACTGGATTCACAAACACTGGAGCAGGTTATCCGTGCCTTCAGTACCTATTTTAACCTGGTCAGTGTCGTAGAAGAAACCCACCAGCACAAAGAGCGCCGCCGCCTCGCCAATAATGAAGACGTACTCTGGGAAGGTTCGTTTAACCGCACCCTGAAAGAATTTGAGGCGGAAGATATTTCAGCAGAACAGCTGCAGGAACTGCTCAACAGCCTGTCTTATATGCCGGTATTTACTGCCCATCCCACAGAAGCCAAGCGCCGGACCATTCTGGAATGCCTACGGCGTATTTTTATTGTTATCAAGCAGCTGGATGATCCCCGGCTGGGCACCTATCAGAAAAACACTCTGCTGCAGGAACTGAGCACCGAAATCCAGATCCTGTGGAAAACGGACGAGGTACGTTCAGAAAAGCCCCAGGTTATTGATGAGGTTAAAAACGGGCTGTATTATTTCCGCGAATCTCTGTTTGACGCTATTCCAGTGATTTATCAGTATCTGGAACGGGCCATTGAACGGGTTTATCCACAGCAGGCGGAGCAGTTTAAAATACCGGCATTTTTACATTTTGGCTCCTGGATTGGTGGTGATCGGGATGGCAATCCGTTTGTTACACCTAAAGTGACCGAAATGGCCGCCCGCTATCAGAGCCGTGAAGTACTTAAACGTTATATCAGTGATGTTAACAAACTGTCCCATCAGCTGACCCATTCTATTGCCTTCTGTACCCCCAGTGCTGAATTTATGGCCTCCCTGGAAGCTGATAATAAAACCTATAAACACCTGTTTGAAGAACGTCCAAACATGTTTGCCACCGAACCTTATCGCCGTAAACTGTTTATAATCCGCAATAAACTGTATTACCGTATGGAACAGGTGGAAGCCCGGATCCGGGGTACCCGGCCCAGTACCAATTACAGCGGCTATAAAAATGAAGATGAATTTCATCAGGATCTGCAGTTAATCCAGGATTCACTCTGCTCTCATAATGACTGTGAAGTGGCCTTCGGCCCACTGAAAAACCTGTTACGGCTGACCGAAACCTTTGGCTTTTTTCTTGAACACCTGGATATCCGCCAGGAATCCACTCTGCATACCGAAGCGGTCAATGAAATTCTGGACTGTCTGGGTCTGGAGTCCAACTATAACCAGCTGGATGAAGCCCAGAGAATGACGTTACTGACCAGACTCATTGACCAGGACGATCTGCCGGCTCTGAAACACGGTGAGCTGTCAGAAGCCAGCCTGAACATTGTACAGGTGTTTGACGTAGTACTGCGTCTGCGCAGAGAAATCAGTCCGCGGCTGTTTAACCAGTATGTGATTTCTATGACTCATACCGGCAGCCATGTTATGGAAGTCATGTTCCTGTCCCGTCTGACCGGTCTTCTGGGCAAGGACAGTGAAGGCCAGCCCTGGTGCTATCTGACTGTCTCACCACTGTTTGAAACCGTAGAAGATCTGGAACATATTGAACCGGTAATGTCCTCCCTGTTTAATAATGAGATTTATAATAAATATCTTAAGGCTGCCGGCAATTTACAGGAAGTTATGCTGGGTTATTCCGATTCCTGTAAGGATGGCGGCATCCTGGCATCCAGCTGGAATCTGTATGGAGCCCAGCGCCGTATTACTGAACTGGCCCGGGAAAAAGGCATTGATATCCGCCTGTTCCACGGTCGCGGAGGTACCATTGGACGCGGCGGCGGCCCAACCCATGAAGCTATACTGGCTCAGCCTTTCGGTTCTGTACACGGACAGATTAAATTCACCGAACAGGGCGAGGTGCTGTCCAATAAATACAGCAATAGCGAAACCGCAGTCTATGAACTGATTATGGGGATCAGTGGTCTGATGAAGTCCAGCAGCTGCCTGATTAAGGCCGAGCGGGACGATAATCCCGATTACCTTAATACCATGTCCTACCTGGCCAGAATCGGGGAACAGGCTTATCGTCACCTGACCGACGAAACACCTGGGTTCCTGGACTATTTTTATGAAGCCACACCAGTTACTGAAATCGGCCTGATGAATATAGGTTCCCGTCCTTCACACCGTAAAACCGGGGATCGTTCCAAGTCCTCAGTACGGGCTATCGGCTGGGTTTTCGGCTGGGCCCAATCCCGTCATACTCTGCCGGCCTGGTATGGTATCGGCAGTGCCCTGAGTCAGTTTATCAGTGAAAATCCGGATAATCTGCAACGTCTCAAGGACATGTACCGGGACTGGCCTTATTTCAATTCCCTGCTGGATAATACCCAGATGGCCCTGTACAAGGCCGATATGGATATTGCCAGGGAATACGCTGAACTGTGTAAGGATGAGCAGACCCGCAACAGGGTTTATAATATGATCCGTGATGAATATAATCTGACGGTTAAGGCAATTTTTCAGGTGGCCGAAATCAGCGAACTGCTGGAACACAATCCAGCCCTGGGGCTTTCTCTGGGACGCCGCCAGGCCTACCTGGATACCCTGGTTCATGTTCAGCTCACCTTACTGAAACGTTACAGAAATGAGAACCTGACCACTGAAGAGCAGGAGATCTGGCTGAGTCCGCTGCTGCGTTCTATTAATGCTATTGCGGGTGGGATGCGTAATACGGGGTAAGAGCGTTCAGCGTTCAGCGTTCAGCGTTCAGCGTTCAGCGTTCAGCGTTCAGCGTTCAGAAAATTATAAAGAGTAAAG
>JALVDE010000361.1 GCA_027009375.1 Gammaproteobacteria bacterium | reverse complement strand
CTAATTCTTTGACTAAATTTAATAAACAATGCTGATACAGGTACCTTTATTTTTTTCACTATCCAGTTGAATTTTCCAGCCGGTTTTTTCACAGATGCGCTGAACAATAGATAAACCCAGCCCCATACCGTCAAACAGACTACTCTGAGATCGAACAAAGGGATCAAAAACTTTTGAACGGATGTCATCCGGAATACCAGGGCCAGTATCACATACTGAGACTCTGTCATTATTCAATATCATTTTAACAGAACCTGAATTCGTATAGTTTATGGCATTGACCAGAAGATTTCTTATAATAATGTTCAGATATTCTTCAGAGTACTGCTGTTCGGGTTGCTCATCAATCTGTACCTGAAGTGTCAGTCCTTTCTCTTCAGCCATAGGCAGAAATTTCTGGTACTGCTTATTAAGAACACATTCAACAGAAACCCGTTTGGCATCGATATCTGAATTTCGTGATAATGCCAGAAAAATAGACAGCAACTCTTTCATTTCATCCGTAGCAGATTTTATTTTCTGCAATTGCCGGTATTCTGGTGTGTTTTTTTCCTGCTGTGCCAGTAATAATTCACAGCTGCTACTGATAACCATTAAGGGTGTACGCAGTTCATGACTGACATCACTGGAAAACAGTTTTTCCCGTCTCAGAAATTCATGAATTTTCTGATTGTATTTATCAAAAAGACTGGATAATTCACCTATCTCATCATCTGAATATTGTTCTTTTAAAGGCGTATCACTGCCATTTTGATCAATATGCTTAATTCGTTCAGACAGTAATTGAATAGGATCAATGATTTTCCTGGCAAGTATACGGCCGGTAACGACAGCAACGCCCCAGCTTAACAACATGGCAATAATAATAATAAATATAACAGCCCGTTCCATTCGTTCAAAATCACTTTGATTGATTTCAAACAGATAACGATAATGGGCATCCTCTTTTACCAGAACATGATACGCCTTACCATTATGAAATATCTCATGACTGCCCACATCCAGGTCTTTCAGATAGGGAGGCAATATATCAATATGTGGATCATCAACCCGATAAAATGTCGAGTCCTCATATTCATTAACAAAAGAACCGTCCCTCATGGAATTAATCTGAATGATCAGTTTAAACTCATGCTGAAGATGAGGGATAAATAATTTATATTCTGTAAAATTGATCAGGCTGACAGAAACCAGAGCAAAGGTAATACTGACTACAGCAGTAAGCCTGAAAAAAGAGTTCTTTATAATGGCACGTAAACTGTGCTGCTTTCTAGACTGTTTTTTTAAATGAATCACTGACTTTGATCCAGCAGTTGATAACCAATACCATGAACCGTTTTCAGTAATTTATTCTCAAAAGGTTTATCTATCTTATTTCGCAGCAAATAAATATGCGCCTTAAGATTATCTTTATCCGGCAGGTCATCCCCCCAGAGTAACTGTTCCAGGGTTTCCCTCTTTACCACACCGGGGGATTCCTGCATCAGTTTTTTCAACAGTTTTAGGGAAGCAGGTTTTAAAGTAACCTGTTTCCCCGCCCGAGTCACCGACATGGTATCCAGATTAAATTCAAGATCAGCCACCTTCAATATTTTTTGCTGACTGTTCTTACTGGTTCTGCGCAAAACCGCTTCAATCCTGACCAGCAGTTCACTTAAATCAAAAGGCTTAACCAGATAGTCATCCGCCCCGCTTTCAAACCCCTTGAGTTTATCTTCAATTTCATCTTTCGCAGTCAGCATAATGACCGGGGTATCAAGATGAGCATTATTTCTAAGACTGTCACAAATGGTCAAACCATCCACCCCGGGCAGCATAATATCCAGTATTATCAGGTCATAAGACTGGGAACTGATTAAGTGTAAAGCCGTTAACCCGTTATCAGCACAATCAACGACATAACCTTTAAGTGTCAGAAAATCATGCAAATTAGCCAAAATATCTTTATTATCTTCAACAACCAGTATTTTCATAAATTCTTCTATAAATAAGGGTTACATCTCTCCTTTTCTTTTAATACTCTAACAAAAAATACTTAAGAAAACATTAAGAGCAGCGCTGAGCGTTCAGCGTTCAGCGTTCAGAAAAAGCAAGAGCTAAAGAAAAAGCCCGTCCAGATTATCAGGGCGGGCTTTTATGGTAGGTGCTTTTCTGCTCTTAGCTTTAGCTCTTT
>JALVDE010000360.1 GCA_027009375.1 Gammaproteobacteria bacterium | reverse complement strand
AATAGCCGTCATCTGAATAACCATATTCGGGAAAACGCCACTATTGGTCATGGCTTTGTTTAACTGTGTACCTGTTGCCACTTCCTGCTGAATTTGATCGACAGCATTACTGAAAACGATATTGCCCACTGCCCCTGATACTGAACTGAGAGCTTCAACCAGAGGTGTACCAGCAGCAAACATAGTTTGTAGAGTACGGGCATAACGAGCTATAGCGGCTTTTTCCAGAATAGGACCAACAATGGCAATTTTAAGTGCCATTTTATCAAGAAATTCCCGCATTTTCCTGGAACGTTTTTTAAAATAAAAGAAAGTATATAAGGCTATTCCTGCTCCACCGAATACAGCATACCACCATTCTTGAAGAAACTTAGACATATTGACAACAAATTGAGTTGGCGCGGGTAAATCTGCTCCAAAGTTTTTAAACATATCCTCAAATTGTGGGATGACAAAGAGTAATAAGATAGTTACCACAATAATAGCAACAACTATAACTGCAATTGGGTAAAACATGGCTTTTTTAATTTTAGACTTAAGCGCTTCAGTCTTTTCCTTATAAGTTGCAACCTTATCCAGGATACTATCCAGAATACCAGCATGTTCACCGGCTTGCACTAAACTGCAATATAAGTCGTCAAAATATAAAGGATGTTTTCTTAATGCCTCAGTTAACGAACTACCACCCTCTACATCGGCCTTAATATTCATAATTAACTCAGACATAGAAGCATTTTCATGTCCGGTACCTACAATTTCAAAAGCCTGTACTAAAGGAACACCAGCTTTCATCATAGTGGCCAACTGTCTGGAAAAAATAGCAATATCCAGAGGGGTAATAGGTTTTTTCTTTGGCCCACCGAGACCAAACAAGGGCTTGGGTTTTAACTTGATCTTAAGAACATTAATGCCTTCACGCCTTAGCTGAGCTTTGGCCAGAGCCATATTCTTTGCCTGGATTTCCCCCTTTTTTCGGTTGCCGTTTCTATCTGCACCTTCCCAGAGAAAAATTGGAACCGGTTTTTCTTTTGCTGCCATTAGTAATCCTTAAATTTTGTAATAACGATGTTCTATTTAAAAACTCGAAAATTATGTTTTTTTCTTATAATCCCAAGACAAAGTCTTTATACTTTTCTCAACGCTCAACGCTCAACGCTCAACGCTCAACGCTTATTCTTTAGTAACCCTGTTTACTTCTTCAAGGCTGGTAATACCATCCATTACCTTTTTAAGCCCTGACTGTCTTAAATCTGGGATCCCCTCTTTTTGTGCCTGATCAGCCAGATCAATGGCATTACCGCCTTCCATAATAATACGTCCCATTGCATCTGAAATTTTCATAACCTGATAAATACCCACCCGACCTTTATAACCATTGGTACAGTTGGAGCAACCCACCGGCTTGTAAACAGTAATGCCCTTAGCAACCTGTTCTTCAGTAAACCCTTCTTCTAGCAAAGCTTCCTTTGGTATATCTGCAGGCTGTTTACAATCATTACATAAGCGTCGGGCAAGGCGCTGAGCAATAATTAAGCTAACAGCAGAGGCGATATTATAAGGTGGAACACCCATATTCATAAGGCGCCCAAGCGTTTGTGGGGCATCATTAGTATGTAAAGTGGACAGAACCATATGGCCGGTTTGTGCTGCTTTAATGGCAATTTCTGCTGTTTCCAGGTCGCGAATCTCCCCGACCATCACTATATCCGGATCCTGACGTAAGAAAGATCGCAGAGCTGCAGCAAAGGTAAGCCCGGTTTTAGGGTTTACATTGACCTGATTAACCCCGGGTAAATTAATTTCTGCAGGATCTTCTGCCGTAGAAATATTAACGTTTTCTGTATTCAGGATATTCAGGCCTGTATATAATGAGACTGTTTTACCTGAACCCGTTGGTCCTGTAACCAGAATCATCCCCTGTGGTTTGGCAAGGGCATCAAGATAAAGTTTTTTCTGAAAATCCTCATAACCCAGTGCATCAATACCCAGTTTGGCACTGCTGGGATCCAGAATCCGTAAAACGGCCTTTTCTCCAAATAGTGTTGGACAGGTACTGACACGAAAATCGATGGCTCGGTTTTTGGATATTTTCATCCTCATACGGCCATCCTGAGGGATACGTCGTTCAGATATATCCAGGCGGGACAAAACCTTGATGCGTGCTAATATTCTG
>JALVDE010000359.1 GCA_027009375.1 Gammaproteobacteria bacterium | reverse complement strand
GAACAATGGCTGGAATATTTTTTAGTAACACCAGCGTGGCGTTTTATATTATCTGACGGCAACTGCGGTGAACATGCCTGGGTCGGCGTTATGATACCCAGTGTTGACAGAGTGGGACGGTATTTTCCACTGACCATTGCTTCGCATATTACTGAACCTGTAAAACCTGTCGCATTAATAGATGAATGTTACCACTGGTTTGAACAGGCTGAGGAACAGGCTTTAAAAGTACTTGATGAAGACTTTGATCTGGATGAACTGGAGGCATCACTTAAAAAGATGGGTGAACCTGTTGTTAGTCGGATCAGTGAGAATGAGCCGTTGGATGAAATTCATAAAGAAGAAAGATTTCAGGGGCATTTTAGTATGGACACAGTCAATGCCAATCCCCTGAGTGCCTTTCCTGCGGTCAGTCATTTTTTTATAGAACAGACATTTTCAAGTTATTCATTCTGGTGGACGGCCGGATCGGAGGATATTAAGCCTTCTTTTTTACTTTGTGAAGGTATGCCGAAAAATGACGGATTTGCCGCTTTTATGGATGGCGGATGGAATCGTGAATGCTGGCATGATATTAAATCCCTTTTTTCAGTAGGTGATACTCCGGCTATTATGGGCGTTTAAACCGATGTTTAAAGAAAGTATAAATAATTATGTTAGAAGATATTACACAAACCGATTATAACCGTTTCAATACTTTGGAAAATGCCTACAGGACACATACTGGCAATGTACGTGCTCTTAATGAAGATGCTCTAATGGTGCACAGAGAATATCCCTTATATGTGATTGCAGACGGTATGGGAGGGCATAGCGCCGGTGACAGAGCCAGTCAGTATATTGTTGAACAGATGGCCGCTCTTGAGTTTAGCCAAATCGGCCTACAGTCAAGAATTACTGAAATTGAACAGGCTATTCGTGAGATAAACAGGGCAATTAACAACAGTCAATGGGTAGATGATCCATCAGCCATAGTCGGCAGTACAATTGTTGCAGCGTATATTGAAGATAATATCTGTACCTGTTTCTGGATAGGGGACAGCCGTCTTTACATATACCGTGATCAGCGGCTTTATCAAATTACCCGGGATCACTCTATGGTTCAGGATATGGTTGATAAGGGATTGCTGCGTCAGGAAGAGGCCACCGATCACCCTAATCATAATGTATTAACCCGGGCTGTCGGTGTAGATGCCAGGATAAATATTGACATAAATCAGTTTGAAATTAAAAGTGGTGATAAACTCCTGCTATGCAGTGACGGACTTTATAATGAACTGGATAATCAAAATATTGTTGACTGTTTAAATAAGGAGCATACAGAGAATATAGCAGAAGACCTGCTGCAGGGTGTTTTATCACGCAAGGCGGCTGATAATGTTTCTTTAATTGTTATCAATAAATATTAAACATAGTACATAGATAAGGAATTATGTCGGGAAGTAAACACACAGGGAAGCAGGAATCCAGTACCGGGGTTCTTAATAGTTATGAAAATAGTTCTGAAGAAACGATTGATGAAAATCATTCTGAACTGACGGTTATACAGATTAGATCGGTTGAACCTGAGGTTGTTGATGATAAAACTCGTTTAAGCTCTGAACCCGATAAAACACGTATTGCAATTCAAACAGATAATCAAATAAAAAATAATGTTGATTCTTTAAACCCTATAGATAAAACGGTTATAAAACCATTTGCTTTATCAGAACAAACAAGGATTCAATCACAGGCTATACAGCCGGAGAATAGCAAAGAACCGGAAATTTCAACTACAGACAAAAAAACAGTCAGCATAGGTAGTACAATTAAAAACCGTTTTGTACTGCTTGAAATTCTGGGTGTTGGTGGTATGGGTAAAGTGTATAAAGCACTTGATCTGCGCAAACAGGAGGCGCGTGATCAATTACCTTATATTGCTGTAAAATTATTAAATGATGAGTTTAAACATCATCCTGATGCATTAATTGCCCTCCAGAGAGAGGCCAGAAAGTCGCAACAGCTGGCACATCCCAATATTGTAAATGTTCATGATTTTGACAGGGATGAAGAAGCGGTTTTTATGACCATGGAACTCCTGGATGGTCAGTCACTTGAACAGATTATCGCTCATGACTATCCTTCAGGCATGCCTGCTGATATAGCTGTAGAAATTATAAACAGTCTATGTCATG
>JALVDE010000358.1 GCA_027009375.1 Gammaproteobacteria bacterium | reverse complement strand
AGGATCCGCAGGAGTTTACCGATGCCATTAATGCGGCTTTGGACAGAGCCGCAGAACGTGTGGGATCGGCCGCGAGTCTGGCCGCTAACTCAACCAAACTGGATACTGGCGTGTTTACCTATCAGGCCAATTATTTCACTGGAAAATGGAAAGGTGATTTAAAGGCTTTTGCGGTAGATGCAATAACCGGAGCCATAGCTTTAAGTCCTAGCTGGAGTGCAGAAACGCAATTACCAGCCCATGGTTCAAGAAATTTAAAAGCTTATAACCCAAGTGGTAGTACTTATGCTCAACAATTTGTAGATTTTTCAGACCCTGCGGATTTAAATAGTGCTCAACAAACAGCTTTAGGGACAAGCACTAGTGAACGACAGAATTTAATTAATTATATGCGCGGGGATGATGCACAGGAAGAAAAAAATAGTGGTCCATATCGTACCCGGGAAGCCATTCTGGGTGATATTGTGGATTCTCAGCCTGTTTATGTGGGTAAACCTTCTCCTAACCTGTATTCCAATAAATCCTTTACCGGACAAAGCAGCTATTTTTCCTTTGCCAGCAGCGGTACTGCCGTAACCCGGGATGCAGTGCTTTATGTGGCCGGTAATGATGGTTACCTGCATGGTTTTAATGCAACAACCGGTGTGGAGCTCTTTGGTTATATGCCTGCTGCGGTTATATTAAACGGCTTCAGCAGTATTTCTGATCCGGATTATGGCGTGGTTTCAGGCAGTATTAATGTCCCGCATCAATATTATAACGATGGAGAATTAACGGTAGCGGATGTGTATTTCAGTGCCAGTGGCGGTTCCTGGAAAACCGTACTGGTGGGCACAACCGGTCGAGGTGAATCCAAATCTGTGTATGCACTGGATATTACTGATCCTACGGATATAAAATTCTTATGGGAAAGGTATGCCGCTGATGGTAAAACCAATAGTAATTATATCGGTCAGGTCACCGGTAAACCCATTATTGCCCAAACAGATAATGGTGTCTGGAGTGTAATTATGGGTAATGGTTATAATAGTTCAACGGATAAAGCGGCTTTATTACAATTTGATATAACAGATGGTGACTTAAGTATCCATACGGCTGGCAGTGCGACCAGTAATGGTCTTGCTGCACCTGCTTTACTGGATTTTGATAATGATGGTATTCAGGACTATGCTGCAGCCGGTGATTTAAACGGTAAAGTATGGACTTTCTCTGGCCTGGACAGTGTTACTCCTGCAACTCCAGGTACCGGCAGTAATGTTTTTACTGCCACAGACAGTTCAGGAAATGCTCAACCCATAACCGCAGGCCTGTTATCAGGTATTGATCCATCATCTGGGGATGTCTGGATGTTTTTTGGTACGGGAAAATATTTGCATAAAAATGACCTTCTGGATCTGTCTGAACAAACCTGGTATGGCATTATTGTCAGTTCCAGTGATTCAACCCTGGTCACTAATTTAACCGCAAATGGTCGCAGTGCACTGGTACAGCGGGACATTGAGCTGGAAGTCCCTGCCTCCGGTAGTAATCTGGCTGCCCGAGGTTTTTCAAAGGGCAGTGCCGGTGACATGTCCGGTAAATCCGGCTGGTTTATGGATTTAACCACCCCGATATCGGCTAATGCACCTGAAGGCGAAAGAATGACGACACCTAATCAGTTTCAGGGCACTGCTTTAATTGGTACTTCACGTATACCCGAGGCAGTGGATGCCTGTAATACCACGGGCAGAGGCTGGGTAATGGCGCTGGATCCCTTTACAGGCACGAATATGAAAAATGCCTTTTTTGACTTTAATGGTGACGGGCTTGTAAATTCCAGTGATGTTATAAGTGATGGGAGTGGTAATACCTATCCTGTGAGTGGTATTGGCTTTGAGTCCTTGCCTAATAACCCGATTTTTGTTGGAAATAAAATGTTAATTAACTTTGATGACGGTACTAATGCGACTATTAATACTTCTGGCGGTGGCGGTGCGGCAACCAGAGAATCCTGGCGCGAGTTAATTAACTAATAATAACTGGGCAAAAAATGTATATTAATCTGAATAAAGACGCTGGAGAACGAAACATGAAAGGCTGGAAAAAGCATCAGGGATTTTCTTTAATTGAACTGATGGTTGTGGTTGCTATTATCGGGATTATTGCGGTAATAGCAGTCCCGGCCTATCAAAATAATAT
>JALVDE010000357.1 GCA_027009375.1 Gammaproteobacteria bacterium | reverse complement strand
GTTAAAATACTGGCCACAGACCTGGATACCAATGTTGTAGAAACAGGAGCCAGGGGCATTTATCAGGCTGATAGAGTAACCGGTGTTTCTGATGAACGTATGGCCCGCTGGTTTATGCAGGGCCGGGGTGCCAATGCAGACAAGTTAAAAGTCTCCAGAGAACTTCGTCAGATGATTACCTTCAGGCCTATGAATCTGCTGCAGCCATTTCCTTTTAAAGGCCCGATGGATATTATTTTTTGCCGTAATGTGGTTATCTATTTTGACAAGGATACTCAACGGCAGTTATTTGACCGCTTTGCCAATGTTCATGCCCAGGGCAGCTACCTTTTTATTGGTCATTCCGAAACTCTGTATAATGTCACTGATCGTTATCAACTCATCCGCAATACCGTCTACAGGAAGATTGCCTGATCCTCTCCTGAAAATCCTCTCTTTTTTTAAAAAGCACAGGCAAAAAAATTTTTTTCAACTAGAATTAGGGGTGATTACTGACTATTTGATGATTTACCTGCTGTTTTTTGTTTAAGCTGAATTAATCATCATTGATTTAATACAAAGAGTTTTAATGGAAGAGAAATCCGCATTCAGTTACCGAAACAGAACGCCTCAGGAGGCATTGCCCGGGTTTGACGGTATTAACCGTTACTGGGATAAATTGCATCAATCTTTTGCTGCCAAAATATTACCCGGTGAATATTATGTAACATACCATGATGAAGTTATTGTAACAGTACTGGGATCCTGTGTGTCAGCCTGTATCCGGGATCGAATTTTCGGTATCGGCGGTATGAACCATTTTATGCTGCCTCATACCCAGGATGATTTATCTCACCATATTAATTCCGGACCTTCTACCTCCGCATCCCGTTATGGTTCCTATGCTATGGAAATGTTGATCAATGATATTCTCAAGCATGGTGGTCGTCGGGAGAACCTGGAAGTAAAAATTTTTGGGGGGGGTAAAATTTTGCGGCATATGACAGACGTAGGTAATCGAAATATTAAGTTTGTTGAAGAATATATTGCCCTGGAAGGTATTCCTCTGATTGCCGAAGATACCGGTGATATATACCCCAGGAAAGTGGTTTTCCATCCCAACAGCGGTAAAGTTAAAGTTAAAAAATTACGCTCATTGCATAACGATACATTGATTAAACGTGAAGAAGAATATCAGCATACCATTGAGGAAAAACCGGCCGCTGGTGATATTGAACTGTTTTAACGTAAATGAATCCAGGTTAAAGTTAGCGACATTTAGTGATATAAGTTTATGGCAAAAAAAATAAAAGTTTTAATTATTGATGATTCGGCACTCATCAGACAATTACTACAGGAGATCCTGAGTCAGGATCCGGCCATTGAAGTAGTAGGTACTGCTGCGGATCCATTAATTGCAAGAGATAAAATCAAACAGTTGCTGCCGGATGTACTGACACTGGATATTGAAATGCCTCGTATGGACGGCATTACTTTTTTAAAGAATCTGATGCGGCTGCGTCCTATGCCGGTGATTATGATCTCGACATTGACCGAAGCCGGTGCAGATGTCACCCTGGAAGCACTGGAGATCGGTGCGGTAGATTTTGTACCCAAACCCAAACTGGATGTTGCCAGTAAACTGCAGGAATATGCAGACGATATTATCAACAAGGTTAAAGTGGCCTCGGTTGCACGGGTGCGTTCAGGTACTGCAGGTATTCCCAACGTAGATGCAAAGCTTTCTGCCGATGCAGTGCTGCAAAAAACGCCGCAGAACTTTCTCAGAACGACTGAAAAAATTATTACTATTGGTGCTTCCACGGGTGGTACAGAAGCCATTAAGGAAGTTCTGATACGAATGCCTTCGGATGCTCCGGCCATTGTGATCAGTCAGCATATTCCTGCAGCATTCAGTGAACCCTTTGCTAAACGTATGGACGGTTGCAGTGCTATGACTGTATTTGAAGCCCAGGATGGCCAGCGAATTTTACCGGGTCATGTCTATATTGCACCGGGCAGTCATCACCTTCTGGTAGAGCGTAATGGTGCTAATTATATTTGCCGTTTAAATGACGGTCCCCCGGTTAACCGCCATAAACCTTCGGTTGATGTGATGTTTCGTTCCGTGTGCCAGAATGTCGGACCTAATGCGGTTGGAGCCATACTGACGGGTATGGGTGATGATGGTGCCAGGGGATTAAAAGAATTGCAGGAAGTCGGTGCTCCTACTATTGCCCAGGATGAGAAGTCTTCCGTGGTGTGGGGGATGCCCGGTGAAGCGGTAAAACTGGGAGGGGCGGATTTTATTCTGCCCCTGGAAAAAATTACTGATAAATTACTCGAACTGAGTGCGGGATAAAGCTTTAGCTAAACCCAATAATAAAGAGACGTAAACAAACGTTGTCTAAAATAACAATAATGGAGAAATATTATGCCTATTACCAGCCAGCTTAATGATGATACTGTAAATATTACCATTGCAGGTCGTTTTGATTTTAGTTGTCATAAAGAGTTTCGAGATGCCTATCGCAATACCCCGGCAGGCAGAGGCAAGAAATTTATTATTGATATGTCACAGACAGAATATATCGACAGTTCTGCATTAGGCATGCTGCTCCTGTTAAGAGAACATGCCGGAAGTGAACAGGGTAGTGTGCACTTAAAAGGCTGTCGTAATGATGTAAAAGATATTTTAAAAGTTTCAAATTTTGACAAACTGTTTGAAATCTCCTGAGCCAGAATAGTTTAAGTAATAAAAATAATTGAATGAAAATCCTGATAGTTGATGATGAGTTAAGCAATAGAATGATCCTTTCTGCCATTCTTAAAAAAGAAGGCTATAGCGTGGTGTCTGCGGTAAATGGTCAGGAAGCCATAGAAGTTTTTCAGCGGGAGGAGCCTGACCTGGTGCTAATGGATATTATGATGCCAGTTATGGATGGCTACGAGGCCACCCAGAAAATAAAGGCATTATCACAGGAAAAATTCACTCCGATTATTTTCCTGACAGCCATGACCGATGATCAGGCATTAAGACGCTGTGTAGATGTGGGTGGTGATGATTTCCTGTCCAAACCCTATAACAAGGTGATCATTAAAGCCAAGATAGATGCACTGGAAAGAATGAGCCAGCTTTACAATACCGTTTATAAACAGAAACGTGAACTGGTGGCTCACCAGGAGCATGAAAGTAAGGAGCAGGAAGTTGCCAGAAAAGTATTTGACAGTATTTTAAATCCGGGTTGTTTGTCCGCAGAAAATATTAAGCTGCATTTATCCCCTATATCCCTGTTTAATGGTGATGTCGTGCTGGCTGCAGTAAAACCAACGGGTGGTCTGCATGTTCTGTTTGGTGACTTTACCGGCCATGGACTGGCAGCTTCTCTGGGTGCTTTACCATTATCGGATGTGTTTTACAGCATGACAGCCAAGGGCTATTCTATACATGATGTGGTTCGTGAAATAAATCGTAAGTTGAAACATCAGTTACCCACGGGTATGTTCCTGGCGGCCTGCCTGGTGGAAATTGATACCATTAATAATATTTTAAAATACTGGAACGGTGCTATTCCTGCGGCCTGGCTACATAAGGGGAATTCTGTAGTGGAATTAAAATCCCGTCATCTTCCTCTGGGTATTCTCGATGACAGCAGCTTCAGTGACAAGGTGGATATTATTAAAATTAATGATAATGACAAAGTTATACTCAGTACTGATGGTATTCTTGAAGCAGAAAACAGTTCAGGTGAAATGTTTGGAGTTGAACGCTTTACAAACTGTCTTCAGGTTAATATGAATAATACAGACAGTGCAGATAAAGATAGTAAAATTGATCTGTTTGAGCATATCCTGGATACCCTGGATAATTTTATCCAGGGACAGGAACAGAGTGATGATGTAACATTGGGGGTTATCAGCTGTGACATGGCGTATATTAACCAGCTGGCCAGTCAGAGAGGCTCCTATAAAAAATTTGTACCTACCCATTGGGAATTTGAATTGCTGTTTTATTATGACTGTATTAAGACCATTGACCCGGTGCCTCTAATCAATCAGATCATGGGTGAAATACAGGGACATCAGATACAGCAGGACAAACTCAGTACCGTATTAACAGAGTTGTTCTGCAATGCTCTGGATCATGGTTTACTGGGACTTGATTCCAGTATTAAATCTTCACCGGAAGGTTTTATGCAGTTTTATACTGATAAGGAAGAACGCCTGAATAAATTAGACAGTGGTTCTATTAAAATTTCGGTAAAAAACATTCCTAATAATACGGGTGGAGATCTGTTTATTATCTTTGAAGACAGCGGGCAGGGTTTTGATGTCAGTTCACTGGAAAAAACACAAACAGATAAGGAATCCCCACTGTTTTCAGGACGAGGCTTGTCACTGATCAAAAATTACTGTCAGTCCGTCAGTTTTAACGATACGGGTAACCGTGTAGAATGTATTTACTCATGGTCAAACAGTTAATCTATATAAAACCTAAAATCTAGCAACATGGAATAACTATGTCTGATAACTCAATTGATTTAACTACTCTTAATGAACTAAAGGAAATAATGGGTGATGATTTTTCTGAACTGGTTACAGTCTTTATTTCTGACAGTCATATACAACTGGATGATTTAAAAGCCGCTATAGCAGCTTCTGATGCAGAAATGATAAGACGTATTGCTCATACTATAAAAGGCAGTAGTGCTAATCTGGGTATAGATCATTTGTCAGCTATCTGTAAAGAACTTGAATTAAAAGCAGCAGATAATAATATCGACAGTGCAGATGAACTATTAAATTCTATTGTTAATGAATACAATGACGTTAAAATTGCACTGGAAAAATTAATTTAAACCTGTTTTTTCTGTTAAATGTATAAGTTTAATGCATGAAAAGTCCTATAATTTCTGATGGAAATTTGTAACATGCTGATTTGCAGTATATAATTAAAAAAATCCATAATCGTTGAGGTGAATAAAATGGCAACTGTAAAAAAAGCAGCAAAAAAAACTATTAAGAAAAAGTCAGCAATGAAAAAAGCCGTTAGCAAGAAAAAAGTAGTTAGCAGAAAAAAAGTTATTAAGAAAAAAGCTGCTGTAAAAAAATCACCCGTTAATAATACCGAAATAACCAAAGAACATGCGGCTGCGATTCGTGTTATGGAACGCGCTTCTAACGCATTGGACAAAGCCATAAATGCCGTTAGTGCTGCAGTAGATAAAGCAAAAGCGGCTGCAGATAAAGCCAGGGAAACCAAAAGACCTGCTCATAAAAATGCTGCAGCAAAAGCCAGAGAACGAGTGGCTGTTTTAAAAGTTAAACAGAAGGAAGCAGCAGACAGGCTTAAAGAACAAATGGCGGTCGTTAAGGAACATGAACAGCAGGCTGTAGAAATGGCTAAAATGGCTGCTGCTAAAGCTACTGCCCTGGCCGCTTATGCGATTAAGTGGGAAAAGGAATACCTGAAAAAACTGACTCAAAAACAAAAAGCTCAGGCAAAACGAAAAGCCGCTGCTGCTAAAGCCAGAAAAAAAGCGGCCGCTGCTAAAAAGCGTGCTGCAAAAAACAGCTAAAAGACAACAGTCTAATTACCCTAACTCTCTCCCCCTTCCCTTGGGAGAGGGTTACGGTGAGGGCTTTCAATAATAATTACTTTTCTAGCCAATCTCCAGCTTAAACTTAATCGCCTTTAAATATTCCTGTTCCTGTTCCAGATCCACTAGTGTTAATGGATGATGATCAAAAAAATCTTTCGGAAAAATTAACCTGAGTTTCTTTTCATCCGCTTCTGCTTTTATTTCAGGCTGGTTATCTTCACCACGGCCTCTGTGCAGTAAAACACTTAGACGTAATAATATGGCCAGGTACATTAACGACTGGTAACAGTTTTCAGGCAGGGTTTTAAAATCCCGTTTGGGAAATTTGCGACGTTGTGCCCGGATCAGTAAAGCCAGACGATGCTGCTCTCTGCGGGAGAAACCGGGTAGATCAGAATTTTCTATAATATAGGCCCCGTGTTTATGATACTGGTTATGGGCAATTGACAAACCCGCTTCGTGTAACTGGGCTGCCCATTGCAGGGTCTGTTCACTGTTAAAATGTTCTATCGGCCAGTCATGCTGCACCTGTTGGTACAGGTTCAGCATAGTCTTTTCAACTTCTTTGGCCTGACGGGTATCAATATGATACTGTTTTATAAGATGGTTAATGGTTCTCTGGCGAACATCTTCATGATGAAAGCGTCCCTGAAGATCATATATAACCCCTTCACGCAAAGCACTGTCTGAGGCATTCATAGACTCAATTTTAAGTACCTTAAAGGCCGCATATAAAATAGCAACACCGCCGGCAAAAACAGCCTGACGTTCTTCTGCCAGACCATCTAACTGTAATTTATTAATAGCTTTTTGTTTGATCATTTCCTTAATCAACCACTTAAGACCACCCGTTGTTATGCCGGGAAACGGCGTGGGTTCTTCCTGAGCATCATTATGGGCCCGCAATACTTTGCCAATGGCCTTAATGGTACCGGATGCACCGGTGGCATAGGTCCAGCCGACCTTACGATAGGTGTTTTTAATGGTTTCCAGTTCCAGACGGGCATAGAGTTCTGCAATTTTGAAATTGGTCTCATTAAGTTTGCCGTCTGCAAAGGCTTTTAAGGTCATACTGACACAGCCCATATGCAGGCTTTCTGTGTAATCAGGAGTAAAGCCTTTACCAATAATAAACTCGGTACTGCCCCCGCCAATATCGATGACCAGGCGGTTCTGATCGTTTTCTGACTGGCTGTGGGCCACACCCAGGTAAATCAGTCGGGCTTCTTCCCGGCCGGCAATCACCTCAATGGAATGGTTCAGAGAAGCTTCTGCTTTTTGAATAAACCGGGCACCGTTTTTTGCTTTGCGTAAAGTATTGGTACCTACAATACGGATGTTTTCTTCCGGTATGTTTTTCAGACGCTGACCAAAACGAGCCAGACAATCCAGTCCGCGTTGCTGAGCTTCTTTGCTGAGTTTACCTTTTTCATCAAGACCGGAAGCCAGACGAACCATTTCTTTCATGCGGTCGATGATCAACAGTTGATCGTTTTTAACTTCTGCGACAATCAGATGAAAACTATTAGAGCCTAAATCAATAGCGGCAAAAACATTTTTACGGTTGTCAGTGGTATTATGATTTTCTGTAGTAACAGAAAGGGTATTATCATTAGTCATAAATTTTTCTGGTTATATAGCCTGGTTAATTTTAGTTTAGTCAATTTTGTTAACCCGGATCCGATAGGAGGTATCCAGCTCGGTAAAACGTTTAGTGGAATGGGTATAGCCGTTATTCTGATTATTGATCTGATTCATTGAGCCGCCCAGGTAAATCCATTCGCCCAGTTTACCCGTGACCACGGTTTCCAGGGAGCGCTGATTGATTCTGTCCGAATAGGCCCGGTTCATTGAACTGTGATAAGGGCGGACTTTTAAGGTAACGGTATCACCATTAAGCGTCGGAAATACCTCAAAGCCTGAGGTGACATCCTGAAACTCTACTGAAGAACCACGTAGTAAAGGGTATCGGTTATCAGCATAAGGATAATCAGCAGAATAATACGGAACCTTCTGCCCGGTCTGAATCTGAGCCCAGTGGCCGGTGGTTGCCCGGACTTTGAACGTATCAGGCTGGGAGGTAAATCCCTGGCGGCGGGTATGAGTGGTTTTAATAACGGTACCATCTTTTTTATAACGGACGCTGGCTGTCGGCCTGTTCTGGGGCGGGGCGGTACTGATAATTCGGCCATTACCGGCCTTAATTTTTCCCTCAATACTATGGGCTTCAATATTGCCGCTGCCGTCCAGAGTACTGCTGACTTCCAGCAAAAGATTTTGTGCGGGCGCATCAATTTCCTTTAACAGCTGCTCAATTTCTTTCAGTACGGATGGGGGGGCTTTAACAATTAAACTATTGTCTTTTGCTGTAAATGTGGCCTGAGAGCCATACAGGGGTGCCAGAACAGGAATAAGTTCCTGGGCAAACTGCTGGGTTTTAAAGACTTTAAAATCGCTGGCAGAAACGGCTGAGAAAATCAGTAGGGAGCAAGCAAAGAGAATTCTTAATAGAACAACAGAAGAAGATTTTCTGCACAGCATAAAAACCATCCTTTCCGGATAATAGATGAATAAGGGCTGTTTATAACGCTCAAGGCTTCTAATAAGCTCATGGCTGTTTATAAGCTTAAGGCTATTTTAACCCTAAATATAATGCAGATACAGTTTATTTATAAACTCAAACGCCTGAGCCGGTTATCAATAACGCCCACTTCCCACATTTCAGAAAATTGTTCTGCCAGTTTTCTGGTTTCCAGGGGGTTATAAAAGTCAGCACGGGCATTAAAGCGCAATGGATCTTCATGAATAATATAACCGCGGTCATCAAAAATAATAAAGGTCTGGTAAATGTCCTGATGTTCCCTGGCGGTTAATTTTACCTGCATATGGCTGGAGATCCGTTGTGCCAGACGCAGAAGCCGGTGATCATTTTTAACCATGTGTTCACTATCCTGCACCAGTATATTGATATGGGTGCGGGGACTGCGGATAGCGAGATTTTTAATGGCTTCATAAAGCTCATTATTATCATAAATAC
>JALVDE010000356.1 GCA_027009375.1 Gammaproteobacteria bacterium | reverse complement strand
TGTTACCCGAAGCCTGTATCATAACAGTGGCGGCTTTCCCGATATTCCATTAATGGAAGATATTGAATTTTCTCGACGCCTGAAAAAATTTTCCCGACCCTGTTGCATAAAAACACCGGTCTGCACCTCGTCCCGGCGCTGGCAGCAGAATGGTACGTTTAAAACGATTTTTTTTATGTGGTTACTGCGTCTGCAGTATTTTTTTGGTGTCAGCCCGGCAAAGTTACATCAAAAGTATTACCCTTCCAATGACTAAAGGTGGTTTAAGCCAAAATAAGCTGCAATACCCTGATACGCAGATCATTATCTTTGCCAGGGAGCCGGTTTACGGGCAGGTTAAAACCCGGCTGATACCGGCACTGGGTGCAGCCGGAGCCACTGAGCTCTATACAGCTCTAATGGATTTTACCCTGAATAAAATCCATACTTACAATGCTGCTTCTGTTTGTCTGTGTATTACCCCGGAAAGCAGAACCGCTTTTTTTCTGGATCGGTATCCTTTTACAGAATTACAGATCACAAAACAGAGGGGTGATGATCTGGGGCATAGAATGTTTAATGCCCTGAAACAGTCACTCAACCATTTTTCCAGAGCCTTACTGATAGGGACAGACTGTCCTTTTCTGAACCAGAGTGACCTGGAACAGGCAATAGCAGCCCTGGATACTCATGATATGGTATTTTCACCTGCCCGTGACGGTGGTTATGTTCTGGTTGGTGCCGGACGTTCAGTTCCCGACAGTTTTACCGGCATTGACTGGGGCAGTGAACAGGTTATGAGGCAGACCCGTAAACGCCTGACAGAGTTAAAGATCAGCTGGCAGGAATTAGCCTTTCAGCAGGATATTGATGATGAGAATGATTTGAAGTATTTACAGCATGTCCATGAATTTTCTGATGCCTTTCCCCATATTCTTAATATCATTAACGGGTACTCTTAACATATCAAACTCCTGCTCCCGGTGTTCTGAACCCACGTATTCTATTTTGACATTCAAACTGGTTTGCCTGAAATCAACTTTTATCTGACCCAGCCGGTAACTTTGTGAACTGTGTGCAGGAAGAAAAACACTGCGGGAAGAATAAGGCAGTTTTTTCTGATCCAGCACCACAGCCAGCAACTCCAGATTGACCGGCTTATCAGAACCATTTCTTAAATACAGGGTGACATCATTGGCTACCATATAATCATTAGGCAGCAGGCGCCGGGTATCTTTTTTTAGCGTATAGGCACCGGGTATGGTTTCCTTGTGTAGATGAGACACTAAAATTAATTCAAGTCCGGGAACCAGTTGAGTTTTTAACTGGTAATAAGGAGAAAATTCAATTTTTTCAATTTCCCGGGTATCCGGGTTGTAATTATCGTCTTTTGTCCAGGTGGATGTGGAGCAGGCAGTGATCAGGACAGTAAAGACTAAAATAACAAAAGCGCAGCTTATATTTCTCATATAAAATTCTCTGACCAAATTATGATAACCTGTATTTATTATAGACTGATTTTATAAAGAAAGTGTAACTGCTCAGAGTGTTTAGATTTTGTGCCAGTTCAAGACATTTTCGCACGGAAAATGTGAGCGTATATAAATACGTGACCATTTGAGTACGAAAATAACGCCGAAATGGTGCAAAAGATGAATACGCTGAGTAGTTACAAGAAAGTTTAGGTATAATAGCCACATTTAAATTTACCCTGATTGAGCCTGATATATATGTCCATTTTTTCCATTGATGATCTTAGCCTGGCCTTTGGTACCCATGTGCTGCTGGATCATGCCAGTTTTTCCCTGGACAGAGGGGAGAGAGTCTGTCTGATTGGGCGTAATGGTACGGGTAAAACCACCTTAATGCGTTTAATTCAGGGGGAAATGCAGCCGGATGAAGGGGATATTCGCAAGAAAGATGGTCTGGTAGTGGCGTCCCTGTCTCAGGAGGTTCCCCATGAAGCAACCGGCAGCGTGTTTGATATTGTCAGTTCCGGTATGGGCAATGCGGCGCAGTTATTACAGGATTACCATCATGTGCTGCATGAAGTCAGTCAGGGAGATGAGCAGGCCTTAAAAAAAATGGAAGCCATTCAGCATGATCTGGAAGCGATTAATGGCTGGTCTATGGTGCAGAAAGTGGAAGAAACTATTTCCCGTCTGCAGCTCAACGGTGATGATTTAATTGAAAACTTGTCCGGCGGTTTAAAACGCC
>JALVDE010000355.1 GCA_027009375.1 Gammaproteobacteria bacterium | reverse complement strand
TCATCCAGGTATTGCTGCATGGTGTTATTAATACTGGCAATACGTTCATCACCATCATCATCTTCAAGAAATACTTCCGGAAATATAACATTCAGCGTAGAAGGTGCATCTCCGGCTATTTCCGCCACTTTTGCCCAGTAATCCGGCTGTGAGGTGTACTGATCACAGGCCACTACCGACCATTTATGCAGATCCACATCCTTATTCGGTAATAAAATTTCCGGCACCTGTAAGCCGATTTTGTCAAAATTCATATTTTCTCTCCGGGAGACTGGGTTAATTCTGTTTGTTTTCTTTGCGTGTTAGTCTTGTTCGGGGTTAATTCTGTTTAGCAGTTAAGCGCTCCAGGGCTTCCTGGTATTTTGCCGTGGTATTATTGACCACATCCTCCGGCAGTTCGGGGCCGGGCGGGGTTTTGTCCCAGTCCAGGGTTTCCAGGTAATCACGCACATACTGTTTGTCAAAGCTCTGTGGACTGCTGCCGGGACGATAAGTCTCAGCCAGCCAGAAACGGGAAGAGTCCGGTGTCAGGGCTTCATCAATCAGGGTCAGACGGTTATCCGCGTCCACCCCGAACTCAAACTTGGTATCGGCAATAATAATGCCTCTGGGCAGGGCGTATTGTGCTGCCTCCTGATACAGTTTCAGGCTGACATCACGGATCTGAGAGGCCAGGTCTTCACCAATCAGTTTAACAGTAGCCTCATAATCAATATTTTCATCATGCTCACCCACTGCGGCCTTGCTGGAGGGGGTATAAATGGCCTGGGGCAGTTTGTCAGCCAGCTGCAGGCCTTCCGGTAGCTTGATACCGCATACCGTTCCGCTGTTCTGATAGTCTTTCCAGCCAGAGCCGATAATATAACCGCGTACAATCGCTTCAATGGGCAGGGCTTTGAGTTTTTTAACGATAACAGCACGACCTTGTACCTGCTCCCGTTCTGCTGCATCGGGTATGGCCTGCTCCAGCGTCATATCAGAGACCTGATTGGGAATAGTGTCCCTGAAATAGTCAAACCAGAAATTAGATACCTGAGTCAGAATTGCCCCTTTACCGGGAATCGGCGTGGGCAGAATCACATCAAAGGCTGACAGGCGATCGGTGGTCACAATCAGCATGTGATCATCACCAACGGCATAAATATCCCTGACCTTACCGCGATGGATCAGCGGCAGGCTTTTCAGGTCAGTTTCGTAAAGTACAGGTATCATTTTTTATCCTGTGTCAGTTTATCAAGCGTATTAAAAACAGACTGTCAATTATAAAACATCCATCATGAAATTGCAGGTTCAGAAGACCAGCCTTGAAAATAATCATTTAGTACCCATCACTTTAAGATTAAACCAGATTAAACTGACAAAACAGGATGCAGCAAACCATGAAAATAGCAATTATCAGCGGCAGTCATCGAGATAATTCCCAGAGTATGAAAGTGGCACAGCATATTGAAGCCACACTACAAAAGGGTATCTGCGATGAAACCTGGCTTTATTCTCTGGCCGGTAATCCACTGCCTTTATGGGATGAGGGTGTCTGGGACGGCGCTCAGCACTGGCAGGATTTATTAAACCCCATCCGCGAACAGTTACAGTCCTGTGATGCCCTGGTGGTGATTACTCCGGAATGGCACGGCCAGGTACCCGCCGGTCTGAAAAACTTTTTTCTGTTATTCGGCAAAAATGAACTGGCTCATAAACCGGCACTGATTGTATCGGTTTCTGCCGGCGACGGCGGCGCTTATCCTGTCGCTGAACTGCGTATGAG
Source organism: Gammaproteobacteria bacterium (assembly GCA_027009375.1). Classification (GTDB taxonomy): domain Bacteria; phylum Pseudomonadota; class Gammaproteobacteria; order GRL18; family GRL18; genus JANELJ01. Next base: position 453 of record JALVDE010000355.1, on the reverse strand, counting down.
CAGTTATAAAAATTCCCGTTTATGTTATATCCCGGAACAGGTCATTATCCGTCATGTGGAATCGGTATTAAATGATAATCCTGATGATAATGACAGCCGTTCTGATCCCTATATTCGTGAACGACTGCAATGGTCATTAAATATTCTGGCTCAGTACGGCACAGCACTGAAAACCGTGCGTGACAGCGGTGTGACTGAAACGGATAAATTTGGTAATGGCATGTAGCCTGTTTTTTTCAGCTCTTATAATTTGAGCTTAATTCTGACTCAGATACTGAGTCAGAATACGATCCAGATGATTGGCGAAATTCTGCCTGTCCGTCTGGTTTAATGGCGGAGGGCCGCCGCCCATCTGCACACCGCTGGAGCGCATGGTGTCCATAAAATCCCGCATATTCAGTTTGGACTTAATGCTGCTGGCTGAATAAAGCTCTCCCCTGGGGTTTAAAGCAT
>JALVDE010000354.1 GCA_027009375.1 Gammaproteobacteria bacterium | reverse complement strand
CCGTCGCAACCCGCGCCCTGCAGTTTGCTGCAGGTGATTATCGACAGATGATCCGCAATCCCTTATTAAGCCGCCCTTTTTTACGTCATTTTGTATTAATGACTCAGCTGGATACCCAGTTCTGATACCATTTAAAAACTAACTTTTTCTTTTCTGGGCCGCCTTAAGCAACAGCAGTTCCACCTGTTCATCAGAGAGGTTCTGCAAATGTTTCTCCAGGTCATTTTTATCCATTGCAGGCTTTTGAGGGCTGGAAACGGCCTGAAACTTCCTGGCCGCCGCCAGAATACCTTTGTGACTGATATCCACATATTCAAAACAGATACTGGCAAACTGATTCGGACTTAAACCCAACTGCTCACTGCAAAGCGATAATTTTTCATAAGCCTTATCGGAAATCTGTAAATCAACTTTTACTGCCATGGGTTTTCCACTATTGGTTTTTCTATATTATATAGTTTATAAAATTCTGGACTGTAAAGTAAAATCGGTAGATAATTAAACGTTTATTCAGACATAAAGCGATTTATGAAAAGTACAGCAAACTGGGAAGCCTCTGTTCCCGCCACTTCAGACATTGAACAGCTTAAACCCCACCTGAATGAACAGGAACAGGGGCAGTTAATTCAGCAGATTAAAGACAAACTGGCTGAACAGAATGCAGTCCTGGTGGCTCATTATTATACCGATCCTGTATTACAGCAACTGGCTGATGAAACCGGCGGCTGTGTATCCGACTCTCTGGAAATGGCCCGCTTCGGTAAAGCCAGTTCAGCTGAAAAAATCATTGTAGCCGGTGTCCGTTTTATGGGTGAAACGGCCAAAATACTGTCTCCGGAAAAAACCATTTTAATGCCCGACCTTGAAGCCAATTGTTCACTGGATCTGGGCTGTCCTGCAGAAGATTTTATTCCTTTTTGTAATCAACACCCTGAGCATACCGTGGTAGTCTATTCCAATACCAGTGCTGCCGTTAAAGCCCGTGCCGACTGGGTGGTAACATCCGGTATTGCCACTAAAGTAGTAGAACATTTAAAAGCCCAGGGTAAAAAAATCCTCTGGGCACCGGATCGCCATCTGGGACAATATATTCAATCAGTGACCGGTGCCGATATGCTGCTCTGGCAGGCGTCCTGTATTGTGCATGATGAATTTAAGGCCGATGCCCTGGAAACTCTGAAACAAAAGCATCCCGATGCCAAAATTCTGGTGCATCCGGAATCAGCCTATACCGTTGTCAAAATGGCTGATGTAGTAGGCTCCACAACCCAGTTAATTAATGCCGTACAGAATATGGATGCCCAGACGTTTATTGTGGCCACGGATAATCGTATTTTTTATAAAATGCAGGAAGCTGCACCGGACAAAACCCTGATTGAAGCTCCTACCGGCGGTGTCGGTGCCAGCTGTACCATGTGTGCCCATTGCTCCTGGATGGCCATGAACAGCCTGCAGGGAATTCTGGATGTACTGGAAAGCGGTAAAAATGAAGTTTTTGTGGATGAGGCGATCAGAGTAAAGGCTTATGAATCAACCCAGCGGTTACTGGATTTTGCGGCTTCTTTAAAAAAATAGATTAACTATTCACCATAGAAGCATTAAAACTACTCATGCTAATGTAATTTATTATTAACTTTTAATTCAGCTAAAAAATCATTTTCCATCAAAGGTCTTGAAAAAAGAAATCCCTGATACAACTCACATCCATACTGGCGTAGTATATTGAATTGTTCTTTATTCTCCACACCTTCTGCAACGACATCGAGTTTCAGGTTGTGTGCCATATCAATAATTGTTTTTACAACAGCTACTGCTTTATCATCTTCTAAAATATCATCAATGAACGACTTATCTATTTTTAGTTCATTCAATGGGAAATTTCTGAGGTAGCGCAAGGATGAGTATCCGGTACCGAAATCATCGATAGAAAAGTTAAAGCCATGTTTCTTTAACTGCATCATCACATCCAGCACAGCATCAATACTGCCCGCTACAACTTCTTCGGTAATCTCCAGGATAATGAAACCCGGATCAATTTCAAATTGTCTGGCATAGGCTACAACCTTATCGGCAAACCCACGTGCAGAATATTGCGTTGGAGAAACGTTAATGGCAATGCTTTTAATACCTGACTGTTCAAAATCAAGCCGATTTGTTTTGATAAATTCAAAAACTTTTTCGATAATACGATCCCCTATTTTGATAATAAGTCCACTCTCTTCAGCAATAGGA
>JALVDE010000353.1 GCA_027009375.1 Gammaproteobacteria bacterium | reverse complement strand
TACTTTCCCGCGCTTATCATCGTTCACCCGAACACATCACTACCCAGGAAATAAAAGACTGGCTGATCCAGACGGCCAATGAAAGAAAATGGTCTGACTCAACCGTACATCAGATGTTCAATGGTCTAAAATTCTGTTACCAGCAGGTTCTTGAGCGGCCTGATCATTTAGCCGGAATATTATTACCCAAACGAGCCCAAAAAATCCCGGATTTACTGACCCGGCAGGAAGTTGGTGCTATTTTACAGGCCACCACGAATATCAAGCATCTTACTCTGCTGAGTGTCTGTTATGCCTGTGGCCTGAGAGTCAGTGAGGTGGTGGCTCTGACGCCCCAGTCTATTGACCCTGACCGACACCTGATAATGATCAGGCAAAGCAAGGGCAAAAAAGATCGGCCAGTGCCTCTGCCAGACAGTGCCTTAATACAATTGAGACATTACTGGAGACACTATCGACCCGAGCCGTATCTGTTTCTTTCCACCCGTAAAGACCAGCCGTTAAGTATCAGTAGTGCACAAAAGCTGTATAGTCAGGCAAAACGCACCGCCTGCATTACCAAATCCGGCGGGATCCATAGTCTTCGCCACGCCTATGCCACCCATCAAATTGAACAGGGTTTACCCATCCATCAGCTGCAACGTATTCTGGGACATCAGAGTATTCATGTCACCTTGCGTTATCTGCACTGGACACCGGCCAAAGAGCTGGGAAAAGCCGTTGATTTGCTGGCTCAATTACCGTTAAAGTCCATGATAAATAAATTTAAGCCTGAGGAGATAAACGATGAACAGTTTTGAACCCTCAGCAGCGGATATGGCTCAGGTGATTAAAGAATTTTTACCGGCTTATCGGCAACGCTATAAACTCAGTGCGGAGCAAGCCAGTGTCTGTCAGAGTATCCTGCAGTGTCAGACTGAAGCATTGGGTGGAGAACCAGTACAGTGCAGTGACTGTGGTTATGAGCAGGTTCTCTATCATAGCTGCGGTAATCGCCATTGTCCCCGTTGTAAACAACGGGCTTCACAGCAGTGGGAAGAAAAGCAGTTGGATGCGTTATTACCGGTACGTTATTACCACTTAGTATTTACACTGCCGCATGAGTTTAATGGCTGGTGTCAATTGCATCCCAAAGCGATGTATGGCCTGTTATTCAGGGCCGTCTGGCAAACATTATCCCGCTTCTCCCAATCCCATAAACGCTTAAATGGTCAGTTGGGAAGCACTTGTGTATTACATACCTGGGGGCAAAATCTGCAGCAGCATGTTCATATGCATTGCCTTATTCCGGGTCTGGCACTGAAGTCAGGACAGGATAGCATTGAAAGCACAAACAGTGATTATCTATATCCGGTCAATGCCTTAAAAAAAGTGTATCGGGGCAAGCTGGTGAGTTTGCTCAGACAGGCCTGGCAAAAGGGCCTGTTGTTTCGTATTACCCATCCCAATGAAGTCAATGACATTCTGTCACAGGTTATGGCCAAAAGCTGGTCAGTTTATATCCGACCCTGTATTGAAAAACCTCAGACCGTCGTGAAATATTTATCCCGCTATACTTACCGCATTGCGATAAGTAATAGCCGAATAGTCGCCGTCAAACAGGGAATGGTTTACTTTCGCTGGAAAGATTATGCCAATAATCATCAACAAAAAATCATGGCGCTTAAAGGTGTTGAGTTTCTGCGTCGGTTTTTAATGCATGTATTACCCAATGGTTTTATGCGCATACGACACTATGGTTTTCTGGCCAATTGTGTGAGAAAAGCGAAACTGGCCATGATACGGACACTTATGAAGGTTCAGGCCATCAGTATAGCCGTTATGAATAATAGACCCTCTGATAGTATTAAAACGGTACTGTGCCAGTGTCCGGTTTGTCATAAAGGAGTGATGCAGCCGGGGTATGCCATGGCCACGGTAAAAAAACGGCGACGATAGTCGCTTAAACACCTTATAAAACGGGGTTCAAGTGATATCAAACAGAGTAACTGTGCGGGTTGAGGCTATTATATTGTCTGTCAGCCCAAAAACAGGCATAATTGAGTCCATAAAGACAGGGAACGGGTTTTATTTTGGGGTTGGTTAAGGTTTATCCCGGTATTGGTTAGGCCTGAAACCCCGGCGATCACCTTTCTGGTTTGAGCTTCAAAAAAACAATTTCCATTAATAAGTTATAAATTCGGGCAGGCGGCATTGCTCAACAGACATTTATACGTAATGCTACGCACAACGT
>JALVDE010000352.1 GCA_027009375.1 Gammaproteobacteria bacterium | reverse complement strand
TAACAGAATTAAATAAAACCAGAAAAGGTAAAAAATTATTATGCAATGGGAAGTTGTGATTGGTTTAGAAATCCACGTTCAGCTGGCGACCAAATCCAAAATATTCTCCGGGGCTTCCACGGCCTATGGTGCAGAACCTAATACTCAGGCCTGTGCGGTTGATATGGGTCTGCCCGGCGTACTGCCGGTGTTTAATGGGGAAGCCTTAAGAAAATCAGTGATGTTCGGTCTGGCTATTGATGCGCAGATTAATGAGCGTTCGGTGTTTGACCGCAAGAATTATTTTTACCCCGATTCCCCCAAAGCCTATCAGATCAGCCAGTTATACTATCCTGTGGTCGGTAAGGGGTCGATAGATATTGATCTGGAAGATGGTTCAACTAAATGTATCGGGGTGACCCGGGCACATATGGAAGAGGATGCGGGCAAGTCTCTGCATGAAGATTTTCATGGTCAGACCGGCATTGATTTAAACCGGGCCGGTACCCCGCTGCTGGAAATTGTGTCAGAGCCGGATATGCGCAGTGCCAAAGAAGCAGTGGCCTATATGCGTAAAATTCATTCCATTGTCCGTTACCTGGGTGTTTCTGATGGTAATATGCAGGAAGGTTCGTTCCGTTGTGATGCCAATGTCTCTTTGCGTCCTAAGGGGCAGGAAGAATTTGGTACCCGTACTGAACTAAAAAACATTAACTCCTTCCGCTTTGTGGAAAAAGCCATTAATGTTGAAATAGAACGGCAGATGGATATTCTCGAAAGCGGCGGTACGATTACCCAGGAAACCCGTCTGTATGATGCGGACAAAAATGAAACACGCTCCATGCGCAGCAAGGAAGAAGCTAACGACTATCGTTACTTCCCGGATCCCGATTTGCTGCCCATTGTGATTTCTCAGGAAGAAATTGAACAGATCCGCTCTACACTGCCTGAATTGCCGGATGCTAAGTGTAAGCGTTTCGTTTCAGAACTGGGTTTATCGGAAAAAGATGCCAGAGCCCTGACTGCTGATCGGGAAATGGCCGATTATTTTGAACAGGTACAGCACAGTATTGATGACGCCAGAATGGCCGCTAACTGGCTGCTGGGTGAAGTATCCGCTCGTCTGAACAAAAATGCCCTGGAAATTAAGGACAGTCCTGTCAATGCAGAAGGTTTAACGGGTCTGCTTAAACGCATTAAGGATAATACTATTTCCGGTAAAATTGCCAAGGATGTATTTGAGGCGATGTGGGAAGAAGGCGGTGATGCCGACAGTATTATTGAAAGCAAGGGACTGAAGCAGATCACGGATACTTCTGCCATTGAAGCAATTATTGATGAAGTCATTGCCGCTAATCCTTCCCAGGTGGAAGAGTTTAAAGCCGGTAAGGACAAGCTAATCGGTTTCTTTGTCGGCCAGGTTATGAAAGCCTCAAAGGGCAAGGCCAATCCCGGGCAGGTTAACCAGTTATTGCAGAAAAAATTAAAGTCCTGAACAGGGCCGGAACAGTAAAAACATGAGTAAACCCGATCAATTACGCCGTTTTTTATTTGATAAAGCCAATATTCGTGGTGAAATCGTCCAGCTGAATGAGGTCTGGCAAAGTATGGAGGCTAACCACCAGTACCATCCGGTTATACGGGAGTATCTGGGTGAAGTGGTGGCCGCAGCGGTATTATTGTCGGCGACCATCAAGTTTGAAGGTTCTCTGACGATTCAGGCCAGCGGTGACGGACCATTAAGTTTAATGGTGGTGGAGTGCCGTTCTAATTTTGGCGTGCGTGGAGTAGCCAAATATAAGGAGCCGCTGCCTGAGCAGACGGATATAAAAACACTGCTGGGTAAAAGCAATCTGATCATTACTATAGAACAGGCACTGACCAATGAACGCTATCAGGGCATTGTGGCCCTGGAAGGCAACAGCATTGCCGAATTTCTTGAAGGCTATCTGCAGCATTCGGAGCAGCTGGAAACCCGGATTTTTCTGGCGGCGGATAAACACGCTGTCGGCGGTCTGCTGCTGCAGCAATTGCCGGGTAAAACTGAAGATGATGACAGCTGGGATCGGATCACCCATCTGGGCAGCACCATAAAGAAAGAAGAATTACTGGAATTACCGGCCACAGAAATTATCCACCGCTTGTATCACGAAGAAGATGTACGCCTGTTTGATCCCGAACCGGTGCATTTTCAGTGCAGTTGTTCCAGGGAAAAAGTCAGTAATATGCTGCGCTCCATCGGCGAAGAAGAAGCC
>JALVDE010000351.1 GCA_027009375.1 Gammaproteobacteria bacterium | reverse complement strand
TAATCGTTATGCTCAGGTGGTGGTACCGGTGGGTACCGGAGCTGAGGAAGAGATCCCAGGCCTGTATGCGGCCGGAGAATGTGCCTGTGCCTCGGTACACGGTGCTAACCGTCTTGGCGGTAATTCACTGCTGGATATTGTGGTCTTTGGCCGGGCGGCTGGTAAACATATTATTGACTATCTCAAAACTCACCGCCAGCATAAGCCTTTACCGGATGAAACAGTCGAGCAGGCTGTGCAAAGACTGGCCCGATGGGAGCAGCCCGTTTCTGCTGTGAGTCATTCTGCAAAAGCTGAGAGTGTGTCTGCTTTAAAAGCAGAATTTCAGCAGGTTATGGAAGAAAAATGTGGAGTGTTCAGAACGGAAGAAGTGCTGACTGAGGGTGTGCAGGCAGTTAAGTCTATTCAGGAACGCCTGCAGCATGCGGTTATCAGTGATTATTCCCGTATTTTTAATACGGCCAGAGTGGAAGCCCTGGAGCTGGAAAATCTGGTGGAACTGGGTCTGGCTACCGTCATCAGTGCCCTGTCCAGACAGGAGAGTCGCGGTGCCCATTCCAGAGTGGATTTTCCTAAACGGGATGATGAGCACTGGCTCAGACACAGCCTGTATTATCAGCAGGATAACCATTTAAGTTATAAACCGGTGCGCACACGGCCCATCAGTGTTGACACTTTTCCACCTAAAGAGCGGGTTTACTAAATTATGCGTTTTTCTATCTATCGGTATAATCCTGAAACAGACAGCAAACCCCGTATGCAGGATTTTGAACTGCAGGATATTACACCGGGTTTAATGCTGCGTGATGCTCTGCTGAGAATAAAAAATGAACAGGATGAAAGCCTGACTTTCAGACATTCCTGCGGGGAAGGGGTGTGCGGTTCTGACGGCATGAACATTAACGGCAAAAATGGTCTGGCCTGTATCACTCCACTGGCAGAGTTATCTGAACCCGTGGTGATTCGGCCCTTGCCAGGCCTGCCGGTGATCCGGGATCTGGTGATTGATATGACCCAGTTTCTAAACCAGTACCGGGCCGTCAAACCCTGGCTCATTGTTAAGGATCCTGAACCGGAAGTGGAATTTACCCAAAGTCCGCAGGAGCGGGACAAACTGGACGGCCTGTATGAATGTATTTTGTGCGCCTGCTGTTCAACTTCCTGTCCTTCTTTCTGGTGGAATCCGGATAAGTTTCGCGGGCCGGCAGCCTTATTGCAGTCCTGGCGCTTTCTGGCCGACAGTCGGGATCAGGCCACTGAAGAGCGTCTGGAAGATCTGGAAGGTCCCTATAAACTGTTCCGCTGCCATTCTATTATGAGTTGCGTTGACGCCTGTCCCAAGCATCTTAACCCTACCAAAGCCATTGGGCATATTAAACAGCTAATGCTGAAAAATATGCTGTGATGACTAATAATATCGAACAGGACAAATCATTTAAAAGTCGCCGGCGTCTGCAATGGCAGTGTCGTCGAGGTATGCTGGAACTGGAATTATTTCTGCAGGATTTTCTGACCTATGACTATGATGGCCTGTCGGAGGATCAGAAATGTAAATTTGAGCAGTTATTAACTATAATTGACCCCGTACTGTTTGATTATCTTATGGGAATGCAGGAAGCAAATGAACCAGAACTCAGGGATATTGTCCACACCATCCGAACTGCCCATCAACAGCGGCTTCACAATCACTCTTAAGCCCGACAGAGGGCTGGTAATTGTTTACAGTTTTTTTATGGTACTGTTAATAGCGGCTGTTTGGATAAGTGCTCTTGCATTCTGGATCAAGTGTCTGCTGCTTACAGTAACCGCTGTTTACATGTACAATCTGTTTAAAAAACATTTGCTGATGACTCATGACAAAGCCATCAGCCGATTAACCTTAACGGATTTTAACTGGTGCTTTGTCTGTTATAATAATAACGATGTGATTAAGGCGGATATACTGCCAGATTCTGTGCTGACAGAATACCTGGTCATTCTTAATTTAAAGCCGCATGGAAAATCCGGCTGGATTAAAAAAATCTTATTTGTGCTTTATGGTGAGTCAGTATTAATCACCCGTGGCCGGGTAGGGGCGGACCGCTTCAGAGACTTAAAGCGACGTTTAAAACTTATAAATTTTAATAAACCTAATTTAAAACCAGAGTTAAAACAAGAGGAATCGGTTTCAGCCGATCACTAATTCTGCTTAACCAGAGATCATATGCATAGATTATTTTACTCCCATCTTAACTTTACATTCCAGATCTCCCCCTTCTTCAGAAGGGGGATTAAGGGGGGGGCCGCTCTACTTCTTATATTAAGCAGCACAGGATACGCCGAAGAACCTGAAATTGATCTGGATCTGGGTGAAGAAATCCATGAGGTCTGTGCCGGTTGTCATGGAGAATACGCTCAGGGCGGCAAGCAGGGTGAATATCCCCGGCTGGCCGGTTTCCCACCGAAATATCTGGCCCGTCAGCTTAAACTGTTTAAACACAATGAACGCAAAAACATACCCATGCGGCCCTATGCCAATGAGCGGGAATTACCGGATGAAGATATTCCCTCTATAACTGTTTATATATCTCAAATTAAACTTATCACCAGCATGCCGGTATTTGATAAGGATATGCCGGCCTATGAAAAACTGCTGATAGCCAAAAAGGTGTTTAATATTCCCAGAACAGAAGGCAATATTGCTCATGGAAAAAAATTTTACAAAACAGAATGCCGCTCCTGTCATGGACGGGACGGCAAGGGCAAGAAAAATTCTATAATACCGCCCTTAAGCGGACAATATACCCAGTATCTGGCAAAACAGTTAAGGGCTTTTGCTCGTGGGGAGCGGGAACATGATGATGATGCCGATTTTTTTGCTGAAATGAGCCAGGAAGAAATCAGGGATCTGCTGGCCTATCTGTCTGTTACCGATGACTGATTATAATTTTTCCGGCGGTACCAGTACTGTATCTTTTAAAAAGTTTTTGTCGTCAGTATATGGATAATCCAGGGTATAATGCAGCCCACGGCTTTCCTTGCGCTGCATGGCACTGTTAATAATCAGTTCTGCCACGGTCACCAGGTTCCTCAGTTCAATTAAATCGCCGTTAATTAAGTACTGGCGGTAATAATCATCTACCTCCCGCTTAAGCAGGTTGACTCTTTGACGTGCCAGCAGCAGACGCTTGTTTTTGCGTACAATGCCGACATAATTCCACATAAAACGGCGCAGTTCGTCCCAGTTGTGGGTAATAACGACTTCTTCTTCTGAGCCGGTTACCCGGCTGTCATCCCAGGGCGGGAGCATGGGTTCACATTCATAGCGGCTTAATCCTTCCTTAATCACTTTAGCGGCGGCTTTCCCAAATACAATACATTCCAGCAGGGAATTACTGGCCATGCGATTGGCGCCATGCAGTCCGGTAAATGCGGTTTCACCAATAGCAAAAAGGTTGTCAATATCTGTCTGGCCATTTAAATCGGTCATAATACCGCCGCAGGTATAATGGGCGGCAGGGACTACTGGGATCGGTTCCCGGGTAATATCAATGCCGTAACTGAGGCAGCGCTCATAAATGGTTGGAAAATGCTCCTTAATAAAATCGGCAGACTTGTGAGTAATATCCAGGTGTACATAATCTGAGCCGGTACGTTTCATTTCATAATCAATCGCCCGTGCGACAATATCTCTAGGGGCCAGCTCTTCCCTGGAGTCAAACTTATGCATAAAAGGGGTGCCGTCGGGCAGTTTTAATTTAGCCCCTTCTCCGCGCAGAGCTTCAGTAATTAAAAAAGATTTGGCTTTAGGATGATACAGACAGGTCGGATGAAACTGGTTAAATTCCATATTAGCCACCCGGCATCCGGCCCGCCAGGCCATGGCAATACCATCGCCGGTAGAAGTGTCAGGGTTGCTGGTGTACAGATAGACCTTGCTGGCACCGCCTGTAGCCAGAACAGTATATTTGGCCGGTACATCCATTACCTGATTATTACGGGTATCCAGAAGGTAGAGGCCAATACACTGTTTTTTATTGTCTGGCGACATAATCAGATCAACCGCCAGATAATGATCGAATACCTTAATATTTTTATGTTCTTCCAGACGATCAATCAGCCCCCTGGATAAAGCTTTACCCGTAGCATCCGCTGCATGGATAACCCGGCGCTGGCTGTGGCCGCCTTCCCGGGTCAGATGATAATCCTCCCTGTTTTCCTCTCGGGAAAAGGTCACTCCCTGTTTAATAAGCCACTCAATGGCCTGCCTGCCATGTTCAATGGTGTAGTGAACAGCATCTGGATGGCATAGGCCGGCCCCGGCATTAAGGGTGTCCTCAATGTGTGACTGGATACTGTCGTTGGTCTCATCCATCACTGCAGCGATTCCACCCTGGGCATAAAGGGTAGATCCATTGGCTATATTTCCCTTGGAAATAAGCGCTATTTTGGGAGGGCGTGTGTCTGGGTGGTGTTCTGTCTGTTCTGCAAGGGCCAGAGCAATAGTTAATCCGGCGGCACCGGTACCGACAATAATGACATCAAAACATTGGGTATCCATAAATTTCCTGAAATTTCCTGGAACAGGTATTGATTATGCCCAATTTTACCATAAATACCTACTATCCTAATGGGAGTATATAAAATTAACAGAGGCTGAATGCCCTGATAAAATTTATGGATATGATCATAATAAACCGGAACTAATTAACGGTATAAATGTCCTACGTATAGAAGCGTTGGTAATGTCCATTGAGAGTTAAAAATGGTATATTGAGCCAATGTCTTTTTTGATAATAATGAGGAACCAATGAGCGATAATGAATCGCAGAATAAAATCGATCTGGAGATAATTAAACGAGTACAACGGGGTGATAAAGGTGCATTTGATTTACTGGTAATCAAATATCAGCATAAACTGGCCAAGTTGGTTGCTCCCTATGTCCGTGACAGCGATGATGTTCTCGATGTGGTTCAGGAGTCGTTTATTAAGGCGTATAAGGCATTGCCGCGTTTTCGTGGTGACAGTGCGTTTTATACCTGGCTGTACCGTATTGCTATAAATACGGCCAAAAATTACATAACGGCACAAAGTCGAAGACCGCCGCGATCTGATGTGGATGCCACAGAAGCCGAATATTATGATGGCGGTGCTGTTTTGCATGACAACTCAACTCCCGAGGCGAATATGTTAAAACAGGAAATTAAGGAAGCCATCGATCAGGCTATTTCAGATTTGCCGGAAGAACTTAAAGTGGCCATTACACTCAGAGAGTATGAGGCCATGAGTTATGATGAAATTGCAGAAGTTATGGATTGTCCGGTCGGTACGGTTCGATCAAGAATTTTCAGAGCCAGGGAGGCCATAGATAAGGAAATCAGGGAACTTATAGCCTGAATTTGAAACTAAGCAGTATATCCCTGAAAAAAACAGGGGATAAAGGTTGTAATGCTGGAGGGTGAAAGTGATGAATAGCTCTGGTAATTATAGCAGTACTGACAGTAATAATAGCTCTGTCAGTAATAATACAGTAAACAATACAATTACGAGTGTAATCAATATGTCTAAACCGGAATCACAGGAAATTTTATCTGCTTTTCTTGATGCAGAACTGTCTAATCAGGAAATTACAGAAGTGCTTGATAAACTGCTTAAAGATCCGGATTATAAGGCACACTACAGGCGTACCCAGCTGGTCAGTGATGTCATTCATGAACAGGTGCATCCTGCATTGCTGAAAAATAAAGTATTGGACTCTGTTTCAGCGCAACTGGAAGAACTGCCGGCTTATCATGTGAATGACAGTGAGCTGGTACAGCCAAAAATTGAAGATGTTACCCGTTCCAGTCTGTTTAAAACCATTATGGGACATAAACTGGTCAGCGGGCTTTCGGTAGCGGCTTCAGTCATGTTTGTTACCCTGTTTACCCTGCAGCAGTTTAATACTAACCCGGAAGGTAGTGGTACAGGAATTAATGTCGCTGACACAGCTATAGATAATAGTTATACCCCTTCACTGATACAGGCTTCTGCCCAGTTACCGGCTGCCCTGGTGTCCGGTACCGGGGCAACCATTTCCAATCGTCAGTTAAAACAGCAGTATCAGTGGGTAGAAGCCGATCCTGAGCTGGCACGTCAGGTCAGGCAGTACCTGAATGACCATGAAGTTCATCGGGCAGCTTATACTTTACAGCCGCAGATTAGAGAGGCCAGTTATCAAATCAATGAGTAACGCCCGTGTTGTTTTAATGAGTGAATATCAGGCATCAGCTACAAGAGGCATTAGCGTTGCCCTTGCGGCCTTTTTTTTCAGCCTTTTTCCCCTGTCACAGGTGTTTGCCGGTGATTCAATCAGGGATTTATTATCAAATTTTGTCACCAATGGCGCCAGCCAGCTTTTTGACGGTACCTTTGTCTATCTGTACGGTGACCAGGTACAGACTATCAAGGTTCATCGCAGTCTTAATGATAAAGGCCAGGTGGTTGAATCTTTTACCCACATTGATCAACCGCAGGAAAGTCATTCCAGAGTGCTGATCAATCAGTACTGCAGTTTGAAAAACGGCTGGCAGTACCAGTTTAACGCCATATCTTCCAGTTTTCCGTTTCGGGTTAATAACCAGTTTGAACAGTTGCAGAAATATTATACGTTTGAGACTGTGTCATCTGGAAAAGTGGCCGATGTAGAAACCAGGGGTGTGGGCATTAAAGCTTCTGATCCTTATCGTTACAGCTATAAACTCTGGTTTGAACCGCAGTCTGCAACATTGATGAAATACCAGCTGCTCAGTGCGGATAATAAAATTGTGGAGCAGTATCTGTTTACCGATATTACCTTTTATCCTTCTGTTATTGCTGCAGCATCAGAACAGCAGACAGCCCCTACCTGTTATCAGCGTTTTGCAGGTTTACAACAGGCCACTGAAAAGTATTTAGACCTGCAGTCATTTCCTGTCGGTTATGAACCGGTATCCTATCGTAAAGGCCGCATCGGACATAGTGATCGTCATGCAGAGCAGTTTCAGATCAGTGATGGTCTGGCCGATGTATCGGTTTTTATCGAGGATGTTAAGGATAAAAGTAAACATATCAGCGGTGTGGTTCGCATGGGGCCTATGACCGTGGCCGGTAAAACCATTGGCACTCATCAGGTGACTGTTATTGGCGCTATACCGGTTGAAGGTGCGCTCAAAATACTCGATTCTATTAAGGTGCCCTGATGGTTGAAGAACAGGCCCGGGTAGTGGACAGGGAAGGGGACTATGTCTGGGTAGAAACTCAACGCCAGACCAGTTGCGGCTCCTGTTCCGTAAAAAACGGCTGCGGTACCCAGGTATTATCAAAAGTATTCGGCAATAAGTCGGCCTGGATTCGTTGCCGTAATACCTGTCAGGCCAAAATTGGCGATCAGGTTATTATCGGGATTAATGAAGCCGAGTTATTATCCGGTTCCTTTCTTCTGTATCTGCTGCCGATTTTAACCATGATTGCTGTCTCAGGAGCCGGTGTAGCCATAGCCGGGCAATGGTGGCCGCAGGGAACCGATCTGCTGGCCATTATCGGCGCTGTTATCGGACTGCTGGCAGGCTTGAAATATTCCCGGATTATCAGCCAAACAGATCCCCGGAAACAGACTCATAAAAACTCCAGTCATGGCACTCAGAACACAAAGTATGAGCCGGTTATTCTGCGCAAGGTCAATCCTCTTGCATCAGCAAAACAGGTCATCTGGAATAAATCGTGACCGTTAATTTTTATTACCGAAACGGCTGTCATTTGTGCGAAGACCTTTATGCTGAGCTCCTGCCTTATGAAACTTCCCATGGTCTGACGATTATTATGCACAATATTGATAAAGAACCGGCCTTAAAAGAAAAATACAACCAACTGATACCGGTACTGACCGATGCAGGAGGTAATGAAATCTGTCATTATTTTTTTGATAAGGCGGGTTTTGAAAAGTTATTAACCGATCCTTCCTGATCACTCTACTTTCTACCCATAATTTGTTACAATCGCGGGTTTTATTGACCCTTTAAGGCTGGAAGTACTAAGTGGCTGAACTCGAGTTTATACGTAACTTTTCAATTATTGCTCATATTGATCACGGCAAGTCCACACTCTCGGATCGACTGATTCAGATCTGCGGCGGATTAACCGCACGCGAAATGCAGGCCCAGGTGCTTGATTCTATGGATATTGAACGGGAACGGGGCATTACCATTAAGGCACAAAGTGTTTCCCTGGATTATAAGGCTGACGACGGCCACACCTACCAGCTTAATTTTATTGACACTCCCGGACATGTGGATTTTTCCTATGAAGTATCCCGCTCACTGGCGGCCTGTGAAGGTGCTTTGCTGGTTGTGGATGCTTCACAGGGGGTAGAAGCTCAGAGTGTGGCCAATTGTTATACCGCCATTGAGCAGGGTCTGGAAGTCCTGCCGGTACTGAATAAAATTGATCTGCCGGCCGCCGATCCCGTGCGGGTGATGACTGAAATTGAAGAAGTCATTGGTCTGGATGCTATGGATGCCCCCCTGGTGAGCGCCAAGACCGGCGAAGGCATGCATGAGCTGCTAGAGTATCTGGTTAAACATATTCCGCCCCCGCAGGGTGATCGGGATGCCCCCTTGCAGGCTCTGATCATTGACTCCTGGTTTGACTCCTATCTGGGCGTAGTGTCGCTGGTGCGGGTGATGCAGGGCACTTTAAAAGTTAAAGATAAAATGCTGGTCATGTCTACAGGTAAAACCCATGTGGTGGATGGTGTAGGCATTTT
>JALVDE010000350.1 GCA_027009375.1 Gammaproteobacteria bacterium | reverse complement strand
CTGACGATAATTAAAAGGCGTTGCCCAGTGCAGGATCAGGGGCAGAAATACCAGTGCAAGTAAGGCTGCAGCAACCAGATAAACCCATAAAAACACCTGCAAACGTCCAAGATCTTCAGGTTCCAGTGTACCGGCGGCAGAAACAGAAATGGCAAAAATACCAATAGGCGCCAGTTTGGCAACAAAAGAAGCCACGCCCATTAAGGTATCCCCCAGACTTTTTGTCAGTTGAATCAGTGATTCTTTTTCTTTGACATTAATTAGGGAAATACCCATTAAAAGAGAAAACAGTACCACAGCCGGAACAATGGTATTGGCCAGTGAGGCAAAAATATTGGATGGGATATACAGATCAACAAAATTAAATTTGGCCGGTTCTGTGACCAGACTGGTACTGAAAAAACCGGAGGTTTCCCAGTCGGGATACGCCAGGGGCAATAGAGTCAGAGTCAGCATTACCGCAAGCCAGACTATCAGAATCACCCGCAATGCCTTCATTCCGATGCGGCCGGCCATATAGCCGTCAAGGTGTCCCAGCCCCCCGATAATGGATACCAGAATGTACGGCAGAACAGTCATCTGCAGCAGACGGATATAGGCATTACCGATAATCTCAAGCTTACCCGCGGGTTCCCCTACAATAATCCCGCAAGTAATACCCAGAAACAGCGCAATGAGCACTCGTTTGAATGGAGTTAAATTTTTATAAAATCGGACTAATACCATCAGTATCCATTTCCTGTTAAAAGCGTGCGCTGTTTTTTTCTAATAACAGCCCATTTTATATGAAAGAGTAGAAAAAACCCACCCATTCAAACCGCTTCAATGGCAGTCCGGATCCTGACTGGAGAGTTTACTGTCAGCCTGTTCTACCTGTATGGTGGCATGTTCAATACTGAAATGATCATTAAGGTGCTGTTGAATGTCAGTCAATAGCTGGTTATCCAGTTTGTCCGACTTCACGACCAGATGCACCGACAGAGCGGTAATTGTGGTACTGATAGCCCAGACATGCAGATCATGATAAGACTTGACCGGTTCCAGTCCGGCAAGGTATTTTTTCAGGCTGGACATATCAATATTTTCAGGGACAGCATCAATAGACAGGTTAAAGGAGTCTCTTAAAAGTCCCCAGGTACCGACCAGAATAATAGCCACAATGACCAGACTAATGACGGGATCGATAGTCAGCCAGCCGGTCTGCAATATAACCAGACCGGCAATAGCTACCCCGAGGGAGATGGCGGCATCTGCCGCCATATGCAGAAAAGCGCCGCGAATATTCAGATCATGGTGCTGATCTTTTATAAACAGCAAGGCAGTAATGGTATTAATCACCACACCCACCAGTGCAACCACCACCACCGTCATACCTTCTACTGGCCTGGGGTTATTAAATCGACCGATGGCCTCCCAGACTATACCGCCCAGTGCCAGCAGTAAAATGACGGCACTGGCAATAGAAGCAAGCACGGTAATTTTTCGAAAGCCGTAGGTTCTTTTTTCAGTGACCGGTTTAGCCGAAAAGTAAAAAGCACCCCAGGCCAGCAACAGGCCCAGTACATCACTGAGATTATGACCGGCATCGGCCAGCAGGGCCAGGGAGTCGGCCAGAACACCATACACAGCCTCAATAATAACGAAAATAATATTCAGGCCTATACCGATGGCAAAGGCCTGGTTATAGTGTCCGGTATTATGTGTATGGTGATGTGACATAAATGCCTGTTTCTTAACTCAGCTTATATAGGTTTAAACATCATCTCCCCGGCTAAATTTAGCTTTGGAGAAAAATACAAATAAACAGGGTACCACAAATAAAGTTAGAAATGTGGCACTGATAAGGCCTCCTTCAATCACGCTGGCCAGCGGTTTCTGAATCTCCGCCCCCACCCCATTGGACATTAATACCGGAATAAGGCCCAGAGCTGATGTTAAGGCAGTCATTAATACCGGACGCAGCCTGGAAACGGCCCCTTCATACACGGCATCGTGCATTAACTGTCCGGCCTCAATCCGTTGATTAATACTTTCTACCATCACCACGCCGTTCAGTACAGCCACCCCGAACAGAGTAATAAAACCGACCGAGCTGGGTACGGAGAGATATTGCCCGGTCAGATACAGGGCAAAAATTCCACCAATCAGTGCCAGTGGTACATTAACCATAATCAGCAGGGCCTGACCAATGGAATTAAAGGCAAAATACAATAGCAGAGCAATCAGGGCAATAGATATAGGCACTACAAT
>JALVDE010000349.1 GCA_027009375.1 Gammaproteobacteria bacterium | reverse complement strand
CTATATTTACCATTCAATGCTTTTAACAATATACCCAAACATACTGTTTCTGGTATTTATTTTTACTTTAAATTTAGAATCAGGTAATGTTTTAAAAAAACCTTCCTCTACACAAAACCGAAAAAAGGATGGCTGCCTTCACTGGGTTTCAGAAAATATTTGCAATGCCATGCAGATCGTCTATTTGAATAATAAATATCTTTTACCATGTAAATAGTTTTTTCAGTTTCTGCTCCAAATTCATCTGTATATAGTAATGGATACAAATACACTATATTTGCAAAATACATAAAATAAATAAATAAGGGAGACATCGCTGCAATAAAAAGTCTTTTATATAATGCGGAAGTGTACCAGGCGTATGCAGGTGCAATAATTTCTTTTTGCAGCAGGTAAACAATATAAATTACCGTGACTATGGTTAATGCAATTGAAATATTATTTGCAAGGTTATAATACCAGGAGTAACTAATAAAGTTATCAAATATTATT
Source organism: Gammaproteobacteria bacterium (assembly GCA_027009375.1). Lineage (GTDB taxonomy): Bacteria > Pseudomonadota > Gammaproteobacteria > GRL18 > GRL18 > JANELJ01. Next base: position 1,758 of record JALVDE010000349.1, on the reverse strand, counting down.
GCAGGTATAATTCCACACAGACCTACCAAGAAACCATATTTAATTATTCTCCTATGCCAGACAGAATGAGTTGTTTTTTTGTTCATTTAATAACGTTATCCCTAACCTATTATTTATAAATTATTTAATAATTTTATATTTTATTACATTTGCTAGTCACTTGTTAAGGGGGGGAGTTTTTAGACTGTAAATATTTTATTGATGTTTTTTAGAAAGAAATATTAGGAAAGCCATGATAATTCAGAAAACCCAATACCTTTTACTTGATACTGGATTTAATCCACATTAATAAATTCTTATTTTATAGTCTATAATATGCGTATAATACCGCTGGATGCTTTTATTTAGTAAGAGTCTCATTCCTATTAGCAGAAAAAGTAAAGTGGCGTTCACCACGTGTATAGAAATCTACCGCCTACCGTTTCGGTTTTCTTCCCCCACTCTTCAGACATGCCTCCATGCTTGAATAAGGCGTATAGTTTTTTGTGCGTTTGTAATATGTGCCACCCTTTGGATGACAAATTCCGCTTTTGCTCTTTTTTACTGGCGGCACCTCCTCCGCTGCTACAGCTACATCTAAAGCCCCAATAAGCGGACCGAAAAGTCCGAATACAAGCACAACGAAAACAACTCTCTTGAGAATCAGTTTTATCATTCACCCTTCTCCCCCTTTATCGAGAATAACGCCATGCTCACCAGCAATTCAAAGTGGCACGTTTTTGCTGTTTTTTGGCAAAACAAGTGCCGCTTTGAATTGTCCGCTGTAGCTATTTGATACTAATTGAGCCTTCTCGCTTCATCACTCCGTCTCACGGTATGATGAAAAGGCTAATAAAAAAGGAGAAGACTCAAATGCAATTCTACACCAAAAAACATCAATATTATTGTGGCATAGACCTTCATACTAAAATTATTTATATCTGCCTGCTTGATTCAGATGGAAAAGTACTGGAACATAAACAAACAAAGGCTAATCCAGAAGCACTTATGACGGTCATAAAACCCTACATGAATGACCTGGTTATTACTGTTGAATGTATGTTTACCTGGTACTGGGTTTCCGATTTCTGTTATGAACATAACATTGAATTCGTTCTAGGTCATGCACTCTATATGAAGGCCGTCCACGGAGGAAAGGCTAAAAATGATAAAATCGATTGACCGCCATGGATGGCGGAAATGCAGATAATGCAGGAGCAATTATCTGTCCTATAAAATCGCCAAGCTCTTCCATAGCGGCATGCTGGCAGAAGCCTATAATTACCCCGAGGGTATGAGAGCAACCAGAGATTTATTACGGCGACGACTCTTTTTTGTCCGCCAGTGTGCCCAGTTAAAAACCCATACTAAAATATTAAATCATCAGTATAATTTACCACCCATTAATGGGAATCTGAAAAACCATTCCACCCGTGAAACTGTATTACTTCCTTTTGAGGACTCAAGTGCCAGGCGTAGTGCCCAGGCTAATATCGATATCATTGCTTTTTATCATAAACAAATCAGCTCACTGGAATTCTATATTAAGAAGAATGCCAAACTGGATGATTACCAGAGTTTTATGCTGTTAAAATCAATCAAGGGTATTGGTGATGCTCTGGCCATGACCATTCTCTATGAAATTCATACGATTACAAGGTTTTCTAGTGTTCAGAAATTTGCTTCTTACTGCCGGTTAATAAAATGCAAAGCTGAATCCGCTGGTAAAGTTTATGGGACATCGGGCAATAAAATTGGTAATGCTCATCTAAGATGGGC
>JALVDE010000348.1 GCA_027009375.1 Gammaproteobacteria bacterium | reverse complement strand
GGTGCATCCGCCGTACTGTTATTTGCCGTACCCCATGGCAAGCTATCCCAGCCCTGGCCATTATTCGGGGGGAACTTTATTTCTGCCTTAATCGGCGTAAGCTGTTACCAGTTTATTCCCGACACTTTTCTGGCAGCAGCACTGGCAGTCGGATTTGCGGTAGGTATTATGCACCTGTTTAACTGTATTCATCCGCCCGGCGGTGCTACAGCACTGGCTGCCGTCATTGGCGGTCCAGCTATCCATGAACTGGGCTATCTGTATGCGCTGACTCCAATTTTACTCAATGTCAGTGTTATTTTTGTGACTGCATTTGTTTTTAACAGCCTGTTTCCCTGGCGCCGTTATCCAGCCAATATGGTTCGTTTCACCACGACACCCATTGCCCAAAAAACTGAAGATAAGGACATCATTAATAAAAAGTATATTGAGCAGGCCATTAATGATATGGATCTGGTCGTGGACTTAACCACCGAAGATCTGCAGCAGTTGTTTACCCTTGCTCTGCAGCATTCCAGTGCCCGGCTGCTAAAACCACAGGAAATTTTAATTGGCCATTATTATACCAATGGAAAACACGGTGCTGAATGGTCTGTCCGACAGATTATTGATGAAGCCCATTCCTCTAACAAAACCATGGACATGGTAATCTACCGTATTGTTGAAGGCCGTGGCCTGGGCAGTGCGAACAGCTGTACCCGCGAAGAATTTGCTGCCTGGTCTGCAAGGGAAGTTTTCCCGCATTCATAAATTTATTGAACACAGACTCTGTACCTGTCAGCACTACTTCTGACTGAATACACCAGAAATTCATCCCGTTAAAACACCGGACAAACCTGACACTTCTTGTATATTTTTAAAGATGCATATAAAATACATCTTTAAAATTTTAGTCCCCTATTTAATTTAATACAGGAAAATACATAATGAATAATTTATTTGAAAAAATTGGTGGTGAAGATGCTGTTAATGCAGCAGTGGATATTTTTTACCGCAAGGTTCTAACCGATGATAGTATCAGCCATTTTTTTGAAACTGTAGACATGGAAGCACAGCATGCAAAACAGAAAGCCTTTCTAACCATGGCTTTTGGTGGCCCCAATAATTACACCGGTGAAGACATGCGTAAAGCCCATGCTCCCCTGGTTGCCAACGGCCTGAACGAAGATCATTTCAACGCGGTTGCCACTCACCTGAAAAGCACCATGGAAGAATTGAACGTCGCACCGGAGCTAATTGACGAAGTGATGGCTATTGCCGGTTCCACTAAAGATGATGTTCTAAACCGTTAACAAATGACTTAAACAGGAATCTATATTTTGGCTCACATAGTTTATCAGGATAGTCAGTTTGAAAGCCTGCCCGATGAAAGCGTTCTGGATACCTTGCTGCGCAATAATATCCATGTCTCCAACTCCTGTCGTGCCGGGCTTTGTCATGCCTGCCTGATGCGCTGTGTTAAGGGTGATGTTTCTGCAGAGGCTCAGAAGGATCTAAAACCGGCGCAGAGAGAGCAGAATTATTTTCTGGCCTGTCAGTGCAAAGCCGATCAGGATCTGGAAGTTGTTCTACCTGACAATGAAGATATTTTTATCTCTGCATTGCTGGTAGATAAACAGCAGTTATCACCTTCTGTCTGGCAATTTCGTCTGGAAACAGCCGTGCCTGTGTTTTATCATGCCGGACAGTTTATCAACCTGAAAAAAGATGCAGACTGTATCCGCAGTTACTCTTTGTCCAGCCTGCCCAGTACCGACGATTTTCTGGAAATTCAGGTGCAAATTCTGCCTGATGGTGAAATGAGTCAATGGCTGCTTAATGATTTTAATATTGGCCAGCATATCGATATCGAAGGACCAAACGGTCACTGTTATTATACCAATACACCTGACAGTCCCCTTTTGCTGCTTGGCACCGGTACCGGACTGGCACCAGTATATGGTATTGCCCGTGATGCCCTGCATCAGGGTCATCAGGGTGAAATTCATCTCTATCATGGAGCTGCCAGTGCCGATGAACTCTATCTGCACAAGCAGCTAAATGCCCTGGCCGCAGAACACAGTAACTTTCATTATTATGGCTGTGTACATGAATCCGATATTGAAGGGATCTATCCTGAGCATGCACCTGATCTGGCCATGGCAAACCATAAGTCCTTAAAGGACTGGAAGGTATTTTTATGCGGTGCACCGGAAATGGTGCAGAAGTACAGCAAACTGGCTTTTCTGGGTGGTGCTAATATGAAGGATATT
>JALVDE010000347.1 GCA_027009375.1 Gammaproteobacteria bacterium | reverse complement strand
ACGCCGGGGAAATTGCAGTGCTCAGCCATCCCGGACAGGGTACAGAATTTATTATCCGTCTGCCCTGTATTCAACCGACAGCTCCACCTTGAATTCAAGATTTAAATAATACATATAAGATAGATAAATTCATCTAACACAATTACTAACCAATCTCGGAACCCCTAATAAATGGTCACTCAAACTGCAGAAAATTTTGACACACCTGACTCTACAGAGGCCACAACGGCCTCTGTCCTGATTATCGATGATGAACCGATAGCCATCAAAAATCTCAGTTATGTACTGAACCGTGAAGGCTATAAGGTAACCACCCGAAGTACCGGAACCGGTGGTTTCAAGGCCCTGGAAGATCAGGTATTTGATGTGGTTATTACCGATCTGAAAATGGAAAAAGTGGATGGTATGGGGATTTTAAAAAAAGCACAGGAAGTCGACCCCGATCTTCCTGTGATCCTGTTAACGGGACACGGCTCCTATGATTCGGTGGTTAAAGCCATGAAAATGGGTGCTTATCATTATTTATCCAAACCCTATCAACTGGATGATATACGGGAAATTGTTAAAAATGCTCTGGAGCTGGTAAGTCTTAAACGTGAAAACAAACGTCTAAAATCCCGTATTACCGACGAACCAGCAGGCGTACAGATACTCTCTCAGGATCCACATATTCTCAGCCTGGTGGATACCATGAGGCAAATTGCTCCTTCTGACTGCAACGCCATCATTTCCGGGGAAAACGGTACCGGCAGGGAACTTGCGGCCCGTTTTATTCATGCTAACAGCCCGAGACACAAGCAGCCGTTTACTGTCGTTAACTGTAGCGCCCTGCAGGAAGAAATACTGTCCAGTGAATTATTTGGCTACCCAGATTCTTCCCATGGCCTGCTTGCCGATACCGCTGGTGGTACCCTGTTTCTGGATGAAATTGACCAGCTATCTCCTGGTCTGCAGGTAAAATTATTAAGAGCTATTCAGGAAAAAACGATTCAAAGTCCGAATAGTAAACAGAATATTCCCATTAATGTCCGTTTTCTGGCTGCCACTAATCAGGATCTGGAACAGGCCGTATCCGAGGGTCGGTTCAGAGAAGACCTGTTTTACCGTCTTAATATTATTCACATTCACTTACCGCCTCTGACTGAAAGAACAGAAGATATTGCTTTGCTGGCTTATTATTTTCTCAAAAAACACAGCCGTTTAATGGATAAGGTCATTGATGATTTTGAACCTGAAGTCATTGAAGCCCTGAATCAATACCACTTCCCCGGCAATATCCGTGAACTTGAAAACCTGATTGAACGGGCCGTAGTACTGGCTACCGGTAATACCATTACCCTGACCCAGTTACCATCTGATTTAACGGATCACTCCCTGTCGGTTATGCGTTTTAATAAAAACCGCCTGCCGACTCTGGATGAACAGGAAATTGAATATATTAAGTGGGTTCTGGATAAATGCGGCGGCAACAGAACCCGGGCCGCTGCTATTTTAGGTATTGACCGGGTTTCACTCTGGCGGAAAATAAAGAAAAACAACCTTTAATATATTCTACAGCTATTAAATTAAGGTTAAATTAAGCTTAACCAGATATAATTTTACAGTATTTGACCAAAAGGAGCTTGTTCATCAATATTAGAAAATCTAATTTTCTACTTTTAAGATATGTATGAAAATTAAATATAACAATAATAACTGAGGTATATATGTTATCTGGTTCCCAAAATCCTGAGAGCAGTTTCAAAAGCACCAGGAACAATAACAATAATAATATTTTTTCCTGGTCTAATTTCTGGAAATATTATTTATTCTTTTTTTACTTTTCCGGCCTCTACCAGATAATTATTTTTGCTTCCGGTACTGCTGGTGGTGTTGGCTTACGCCAGGCCATTTATATGAGTTTTTTATGGCTGATACCGATCCTGTTATTGCCTAAATACAGTAAGCTGATTTCTGGCTCTGTCGGCCTGCTACTCTGGGCTACATCACTGGTATCCATGGGCTATCTGGCATTATACGGTCAGGACTTTTCCCAAAGTGTTTTATTTATTATTTTTGAATCCAATGCCTCTGAGTCCAGAGAGTTTCTTGAGTCTTATTTCAAATGGTGGATGGTTCCGGCTCTGATTGTCTATACCTTACTCCCTTATCTTCTCTGGAAGCACCTGCAGCCACTTTATATTTCCTCCACCCGGTTTAAAGTTTCACTGGTTTTAGCACTATCTTTTATAGTCAGCTGGCCCACATTTAATCAATACATCATAAAAAACCACGGCCTGGATTATGCCACTGATCTACAGATGAACCGTATGGAACCCGCTGCACCCTGGCACCTGGTTATGGGCTATATTAAGTATAAAAAAACACTGAAAGAAATCGAACACTATCTTCTGGCCAACAAAACACTCTCTCCCATACAGGGACTGGTTGATAAAAATGCCACAAGTAATAACACCCTGGTACTGGTAATAGGTGAATCCACTAACCGCCAAAGAATGAGTTTATATGGGTATCAGCGTAAAACCACCCCTGAACTGGATGCTATGAGAAATGAATTGCTGGTATTTGATAATATTTACTCACCCCGGCCTTATACCATTGAAACCCTGCAGCAGGTGCTGACTTTTGCCGATCAGAAAAATCCTGACCTGTTTCTGAAAAAACCAACGTTAATCAACTTAATGAAACAGGCGGGTTATAAAACTTACTGGATCACTAATCAGCAAACCCAGACTAAAAGAAACACCATGCTTACAACCTTTTCAAAACAGGCTGATAAGCAGATTTATTTAAATAATAATCGCATGCAGGATTCTACCCAGTATGATGGGGTTGTTATCAGGCCTTTTCAAAAAATCTTAAATGAACCCGCTCAGAAAAAATTTATTGTCATTCATTTACTGGGTACTCACAGAAAGTATCATTATCGTTTTCCAGAAGAATTCGCTGTGTTTCAGGGTAATAGTGATTTACCAAAATGGTTAAATGATTCCCAGGCAGAAGAATACAATGATTATGATAATGCCGTTGCCTATAATGATTTTGTAGTTTCTGAACTCATAAAACAGTTTAAGCAGCATAATGACCATGGAATGCTGGTTTATTTTTCAGACCATGGCGAAGAAGTTTATGACCGTCCGGAAAAGCTATTTACCGGACGCAATGAAGCCGCACCGACCAGTGCCATGTATACTATTCCCTTTATAGTCTGGCAAAGCCCTTCATGGCGTCAGAGTAATCCTGTTGATAATAAAGAGGAAGTTATTCACAGAATGTACAGTACCTCAGATTTTATTTATACCTGGTCAGAACTGGCGGGTATTTCATTTAATGAGTTTGATACCAGCCGCAGTATTGTTAATCAGGCTTTTAAACAACATCCTGTCTGGATAGGCAATCCCGACAATCCAAAAAAACTTAGAGATTTAAATGTTGAGCCATTTCCGGATTTAAGAATAGTCCCTCCTACCCGGGCCATATCAACATCAGACGATAAAAAAGTTAATACGGCTCTTTTATAAATCATATCTCTTAAGGAGATTATGAGTTTTCATATAAAAAATGACTATCCTCTCCCACAATAAAAAAAGCGTATAAATAATAAACATATTTATACGCTTTTTTTGACTGCTGTTTTATTACAACATTTTTCTAATTTTTTTTACTGGCATTCCTTAAAGATTAAAGCATTACATTTAGCGCAAATATCTTTATCCAGTTTCTTATATATATGGGCAATAGCTGCAGGCTTGGAATCAAAAAAGTGGGTATTACCAATATGTTTAATAAAGCCGGACTTGGCGGCAAACTCATACACATTCGATTTTAAACCTACAAAATACAGACCGCCGCCATGCTGCTTCAGGCTGTTGTTTTCAGCAATCATTGCTTCTGCACCGGCCAGATCAATAAAGTTAATACCGGATGCCACAATCAGGATGTGGTAAATATGCTCATTTTCCACAATCTTGGCAATACGATTCTGGATATGATTGACTGAGCCAAAATAAATAGACATATCAATACGAATAATTTTTACCTGTGGACACTGCTTAACAGGCTTTTGCTTGATATTTATCAGTTTACGCTTGGGGGCATCCGGACCCTCATCAAAGGACAGGGTTGGTATACGCGGCGTAGAAGTTTTGGCCAGGAACAGCACTAACGACAATATTACACCCAGGTAAATAGCAAATTCCAGTTCCAGGAACAGAGTGGCCAGAAAAGTTGTTATTAATACGCTGGACTCTGATGTGCTGAAAGAAAGAGTATGTTTAATATGTTTGAAATCTATCAGATTATAGGCAACCAGCAGAATCACCCCGCCCATGGCAGCAATGGGCAGATACGCCGTCAGCGGTGCAATTAACAATACAATAATCATCAGAAATATGGCTGCAAAAATCGCCGACAGCGGTGTTTTTGCCCCGGCTTCATAGTTAATCCCGGAGCGGGTAAAGGAACCGGAACCTGCATAACTGGAGAAAAAGCTGCCGGTCATATTAGACAGACCCTGACCAATAAACTCCTGATTAGAATCAATTCGCTGGTTGGACTTGGTAGCAACGGCCCTACTAATGGAAACCGCTTCAATTAAACCCAGCAGAGCCACCGCAAAAGCCTGTGGAGCCAGCAGTTTAATGGTTTCAAAAGAAAATTCAGGATGTGACAGAGGCGGCAGGTGAGCTGGAATTTCGCCTACCAGTTTAATATCCGTAAAGTTTTTCAGGTACAGTGCCAGTACACTACCGACAATCATACCAATTAACAGGTTGGGTAGTTTAGGCATGAATTTTTTAGCCAGCATGGCCGTTATCAAGGTTGCCAGGGCAATAAGTAACAGATAAGGATTGATCTGGTTAAATTCAGTAAACAAATCCATCCAGGTATGCACGAATGATTCACCTTTAGGTACAACAATACCAGTTATATGCTTTACCTGACTGGTGGCAATCAGGATGGCAGCCCCTGCAGTAAAGCCTATCACTACCGTATGCGAAACAAAATTAACCAGCGAACCCAGACGAGCCACACCAAAACCGAACTGATAAACACCGGCCAGAAAGGTTAAGGTTAAGGCCATATTAATAAACTCCGGGGTTCCCGGTGTAGCATAATTACTAACGGCAGAAAAGACCACGATGGAAATGGCTGTTGTCGGTCCAGAGACCAGATGATAGGATGAACCAAACAACGCCGCAATAATGGGCGTAACCATGGCAGTATATAAACCGTATTCCGGAGGTAAACCGGCAATGGTCGCAAATGCCACACCCTGCGGCAATACAATAACGGCACCGGTTAAACCGGCAATGATATCGGCTTTAATGGTTTCTTTATTGACCATTTTAAACCAGACCAGAAAAGGAAAAATTTTCTCTAAATTCATTTACAGGACCTATATAAAAATAAGCACAAAACAGTGGTTTTGCCGTGAAAATAACGCCGTAGCTTTTATTAAGCTTTATTATAACCAGAAGGCTAAATAGCGGGTTTCCATAAAGAAATATGGAAATTTGAACAAAATTTTACCCGCATATTATCCTTTTATTATACTAATAAAGCAAGTTCTAATATTCTTTTATATAATAATTCTCCTGAACTGTTACTTTCTGAAACAGACAATGTCACTGCTTAATAATTTATAAATTTCTTGATCTAAATTGCTTATTTATATCTATGCTTCTACTATACTGCTAAACCTGTCATATAACTCCAGACAATAGATCATCAATACCATGATTTCAGGACGATTAAAAAAACGCATTTTCACTATCTCCAGAATTCTTGGTTTTTTCTCCATGGGTTTTAGTCTGTCCCTTATTTTTCCTATTCTGGTTTCTCTATGGTATGACGATCATGAGGCCATTCATTTCTTTAATGCCTTCCTGTTAATGTTTATTCCCGGCAGTTTACTGTGGTACAGCACACGCAATAAAGCCATTGACCTGACCGTCCGTGATGGCTTTCTGGTGGTCACCATTTTCTGGACCTGGATCAGTCTGCTGGCTTCCTGGCCGCTGATTCTCGGTGCACACCTGTCCTATACCGATGCCATTTTTGAATCCATTTCTGCTTTTACCACCACCGGTTCAACCGTTATTACCCATCTGGAAGGTCTGCCGAAATCCATTTTATTTTATCGTCAGCAATTACAGTGGTTTGGCGGCATGGGTATGGTGGTTCTGGCCATTGCCATTCTGCCCATGATTGGTATCGGTGGTATGCAGTTATACAAAGCGGAGGCACCCGGCCCATTTAAGGAACAGAAGATTACCCCGCGCCTGTCTAAAACAGCTCGTTCCTTATGGGGCATCTATGTCGTTATTACCCTGCTCAATGCTCTGGCCTACTGGCTGGCCGGCATGTCCCCTTTTGATGCAGTTTCACACAGTCTTTCTACGGTTTCTACCGGTGGCTTCTCCACCCATGATGCCAGCCTGGGTTATTTCCACAGCCCTCTTATAGAAAGTATTGCCATTATTTTTATGTTGCTGGGTGGTATTAATTTCAGTATTCATTACCTGGCTCTTCACCGGGGCGGAATTAAGTCTTATTGGGAAGATATTGAAGTGCGCAGCTTTTTGCTGTTTGTTCTTGCCGTGGTTATTTTCTCCAGCCTGTTACTGTATCTGCAGGGAACCTATAACTCATTTTCAGCCAGCTTTGAAAATGCCTGTTTTGAAGTCGTCAGTATTGTTACCAGTACCGGTTTCGGCACAGCTGATTTTTCCCAATGGCCCGGTGCCCTGCCGGTAATGCTTATTTTTATCAGCTTTGTTGGTGGCTGTGGTGGTTCCACTGCCGGCGGTATGAAAGTCATGCGTATGAATGTGATTTTTCAGCAGGGTATTCGAGAAATCCGGCGTCTGATCCATCCGCACGCACAATATCCTATCAGAGTCGGACGTCAGTTACTGGATGAAAGAACCGTAGAAGCTGTCTGGGGATTTATGGCCATGTATGTCGCCACTTTTGTGATCCTGATGCTGCTGATGATGCAGACCGGACTGGATCAGGTAACCGCTTTTTCAGCCATTGCGACCAGTATGAACAACCTCGGCCCAGGTCTGGGTGAGGTTACCACCACCTTTGCCAGTGTCAGTGATCCAGGTAAGGTTATTGCCATGATTGCCATGCTGCTGGGCAGACTGGAAGTATTTACTGTTCTGGTGTTACTGACACCGGAGTTCTGGAAGCAGTAAACTTTCTCCCTCATTCTGACCTTCTCCCGGAGGGAGAAGGAACATAGGAGTTGTTAAGCTGCGGCATTATGAGTACGTAAGTACTTACTTGCTTCAATCATATTGCTTAACGCCGGCCTGACCTCATGCCACTGACGGGTTTTAAGCCCGCAGTCAGGATTCACCCAGAGGCGATCCGCCGGTATCCGGATACTGGCTTTAAGCAGCAGATCCACCATAGCATCCACGTCCGGTATATTGGGTGAGTGAATATCATAAACACCAGGACCGATCTCATTGGGATACTGAAACTCATCAAACACATCCAGTAATTCCATATCTGAGCGGGAAGTTTCAATGGTGATCACATCGGCATCCATCCTGGCTATGGCTTCAATAATGTCATTAAATTCTGAATAGCACATATGGGTATGTATCTGTGTCTCATCTTTAACTCCGTTAGCAGCAATACGAAATGCTCTAACAGCCCAGTCCAGATAGTCCTGCCACTGGGAACGGCGCAAAGGGAGACCTTCCCGAAGAGCGGCTTCATCTATCTGGATAATGCCGATACCGGCCCGTTCCAGATCCAGCACCTCATCCCGGATGGCCAGAGCTAACTGATAAGCGGTCTGCGAACGGGGTTGATCATCCCGCACAAACGACCAGTTCAGGATAGTAACAGGTCCGGTTAACATACCTTTTACAGGCTTATCTGTTAATGACTGGGCATATTGAATCCATGACACAGTCATAGCCTGCTCTCTGGATATATCACCGTATAAGATGGGTGGTTTAACACAACGGGAACCATAAGACTGTACCCAGCCGAAACGACTAAAGGCATACCCCTCAAGTTGCTCACCAAAATATTCCACCATATCATTACGCTCAGCTTCACCATGTACCAGCACATCCAGACCAAGCAGTTCCTGTTCGTTAATACTGCGCTGAATTTCCTGCTGGAGATTTTGTTGGTATTCAGTTTCAGAACAACGACCCTCCCGATACTGTTTTCTGATCCGGCGTATTTCTGCTGTTTGCGGGAATGAACCAATGGTGGTCGTTGGGAACAGGGGCAGTTTAAAACGTTGTTTATGCAGTTCAGCACGCACTTTATAATCTGATTGCCTGTTAGCCATATCTTCTGTTATAGCCGAAACTCGCTCTTTAACCTGGGTATTATGAACCCGTTCAGACTGCTGGCGTGACCGGATACAGCGCTGATTTTCCTCAAGCTCAGCAGATACCGTACCAATACCGTTAGTCAAAGCCTGTTTAATAATAACCAGCTCTTCAAGTTTCTGTACCGCAAAAGACAGCCAGTTTTTTATTTCCTCGTCCAGTTCTGTCTCGCTGTCCAGATCAACAGGAACATGTAATAAGGAACATGATGGCGCCAGCCATAACCGTTCCTGCAAACGCTCGTAGACCGGTTCCAGCCACTTGATAATGCTCTTTAAATCTGACTTCCAGATATTCCTGCCATTAATGATACCCAGGGACAATATCCGGGAAGGAGGCAGCCAGTCAAGTACCCGTAACACTTCCTGTTCATTATCCACAGCATTAATATGCAGGCCGTTAACCGGCAGTTCACAGGCCAGTTG
>JALVDE010000346.1 GCA_027009375.1 Gammaproteobacteria bacterium | reverse complement strand
ACGCATCAATATCGTATCGGGTAATTTCACCATTGCCAAACCCAAGGGTATTATTGACGGTGTGGACTTTCAACATACCGGTGAGATCCGGCGTATTGATACAGATTCTATTTTAAATGCACTGAATACCGGGGATGTTATTTTAATGTCACCCGTCGGTTACTCACCCACCGGTGAAATTTTTAATATTAATGGTGAAGATCTGGCCGCAGAAAGCTCCATTGCCCTAAAAGCAGACAAACTCATTTTTATTGATGACATTAACGGCATCAAAAACTCTGATGGACAACTTATTAATGAATTAACCGGTCAGGATTTAAAACAACTGCTTAAAGATAATAACCATTTGCCGGATGAACTTAAACGTCATTATCAGCGTATTATTTATGCCAGTGAGTCCGGTGTTAAACGGGTACATATTATCGACCGTAATATAGAAGGTGCCTTATTACTGGAACTGTTTACCCAAAATGGCATAGGCACCTTAATCAGCACCGATCAGCTCGAAGATATCCGTCTGGCCAGTATAGAAGATGTTAATGGTATTATTGAGCTGATTTCGCCCCTGGAAGACGCCGGATTATTGGTAAAGCGCTCCAGAGAGCGGCTGGAAACAGAAATTGAAAATTTTTTTATTATTAAACGGGAAAATTCCATTATCGGCTGCGGAGCACTCTATCCCTTTAATGAAGCACAGGCCGAACTGGCCTGTATGGCCATTGCACCGGAATACCAGTCTCAGGGACGTGGTGACAAACTCTTTAACCATATCTGTATGTGTGCCCGCAGGTCAGGCCTGAAGCAATTGTTTGTACTCACAACTCAGGCAACCCACTGGTTTATTGAACATGGCTTTGTAAAAGGCACCCTTGAAGATTTACCCAGTGAAAAACAGGCACTGTATAACTATCAACGCAATTCGGCTGTGTTTATAAAAGAGCTTTAATTGTCTGTGAAATCAAACTCAAACAATTCACCCAGAAGCCAGAAAGAAAAAGTCGTCCAGCCTTTTTTAAAGTGGGCGGGAAATAAAAAAAGTATTATCCACAAAATAAAACCCCTGTTACCCACCGGCAAAAGGCTTATTGAACCTTTTTGCGGATCAGCGGCTGTATTTCTAAATACCCGTTATGAAAAGAACCTGATAGCAGACTGCAATTCAGATCTTATAAATATTTATCAGCAGTTACAGAAAGACGGTCAGAAATTTATAGATTATTGTGAAAAATATTTTGTTCCCGAAAATAATTCCCCCGAAATATACTACCAGCTCAGAGAAAAATTTAATAACACCAGGAATAAAAAAGTACGCGCAGCTCTGTTTCTATACTTAAACCGTCATGGCTATAATGGTCTGTGTCGCTACAATAAAAGCGGCGGTTTTAATGTACCCGTTGGACGATATAAAAAAATTACCCTGCCCCGCTCAAGAATGCTTTATTTTACCAGACACGCCCAAAATGCTGAGTTTATTATCAATGATTTTGAAACCAGTATTAAAGAATCCAGACAGGGGGATGTCATTTACTGTGATCCGCCTTATGTGCCACTTAATGACAGCAATACGTCTTTTCAATATGAAAAAAATGGTTTCAGCATGGAGCAGCAGAAGCAATTGGCCAAACTGGCTGAAAGCGCCGCAAACCGGGGTATTCCGGTATTGATTTCCAATCATTTAACGGATTTCACACGTGAAATTTATAAAAACGGAGAATTAACAGAGTTTTCTGTTAGAAGAACAATAAGCTGTAAAGGGGACAAAAGAGTCAAGGCCAGAGAAGTCCTCGCCCTGTTTCAGTAGCGATGATTTATTATTAGCTGAATGACTGGATCAATACTCTAAATATATACTCAAAATCAGCATTAAGCCTGAACATTTATATTCTGACCAATATTACCAGAAGGCTGCTTGACCGCTTCATTCGTCTGAGTAGTCGTTTGTGATTCCACATTCTGAGTTTTTTTATCAACCTCATTGTTAGTCGAAGTATCTGCAGATTTAGCCGCAGTATCAACAACCACACCGGTTGACACACCTGAAATTTCCATAATATTCTCTTTTTAATTAACGATTTCAAGCCGATTTTATCGGAGTACGGCTATTAGCGGCGGGGGGTTAGAAAACTTTAGGGTTTTTAAGAAAAAAGCGTTGAGCGTTCAGCGTTCAGCGTTCAGCGTTCAGCGTTCAGCGTTCAGCGTTCAGCGTTCAGCGTTCAGCGTTCAGCGTTCAGCGTTCAGCGTTCAGCGTTCAGCGTTCAGC
>JALVDE010000345.1 GCA_027009375.1 Gammaproteobacteria bacterium | reverse complement strand
GATCACCCAGAATCACAGGCACCTGGTGGTCATAGAAAGGATGCTGCAATAACTGATTTTCCAGTTGATAGCCCTTACAGCGCCCTACCACTTCTGACTGTTCTGCCCCGTATCGCTGCAGTGCAGATTGATACAGGTCTTCCGCCAGGATCAGCAGTTCTGAACCGGTATCCACCAGCACATAATCAAAATCCGGATGCAGGGCGACCGCCTGATTGGCCGGCAGAGTCCAGGGGGTTGTGGTCCAGATCACGGCATTAAGTGGTTTATCCGAATCATCACTGGCATTAAAGACAGCCAGTACCGCCGGTTTATCCACAACCGTAAAGCGCACATCAATGGCCGGAGAGGTTTTATCTTCGTATTCTACTTCGGCTTCGGCCAGGGCAGAACCGCAGTCTGTACACCAGTGTACCGGCTTGGAGCCTTTATGCAGATGGCCCTTGTCAATAATTTTACCCAGGGTGCGGATAATATTGGCTTCAAAGTCATAGTTCATGGTGAGATAGGGATTGTCCCAGTCCCCCATAACGCCCAGACGTTTAAAATCGGCTTTCTGTCCGGCCACCTGTTTGGCGGCATATTCGCGACAGCCGTTACGGAAGGTTTTTTCATCCACCTTGACACCGGCCTTGCCCAGTTTTTTCTCAACATTCAGTTCAATCGGCAGGCCATGACAGTCCCAGCCGGGGATATAAGGCGCATCATAACCGCCCAGGGTCTGGGACTTGATAATAATATCTTTAAGGATCTTGTTGACCGCATGGCCGATATGAATATCGCCATTGGCATAGGGGGGACCGTCATGCAGAATAAATTTAGGCCGGCCGGCCGCTTTGGCACGCAATTTCTGGTAAATACCGCTGTCTTCCCATTGCTTAAGCATATTGGGCTCACGCTGAGCCAGATTAGCCTTCATGGCAAATTTGGTTTTGGGTAAATTCAAAGTATCTTTATAGATATTTTGCTTGCTCACAATTGTCTCGCTTTTATTTCGGGATTATTCAGAAGCAAAATAATTTTTTGCTTCAACCACATCATTTAAAATCTGCTGTTTAAGCGTTTCAAATGAATCAAATTTCATTTCTTCGCGGATTTTATGCAGAAAATCCACATGCACCAGCTTGCCGTATAAATCCCCATCAAAATCAAACAGGTGGACTTCGAGCAGGCCTTTTTTGCCATCCACAGTAGGCCGGTAACCGATATTGGCAATGCCGTTAATGCCCTGCCGACCGGAATTACCATTTTGTTCATTACCTTCAATCAGGCTTTTACAAACACCTAGCTCCTGTCCCCAGAGCCGTACGGCAAAAACGCCGGACACTGCCGGTGTTGCCCTATGCAAAGGCACATTGGCCGTTGGAAAACCTATGGTTCTGCCGCGTTTATCACCATGCTGTATATGACCTGACATCCAGTAAGGCCGTTTTAATAAAGCCCGGGTCAGCTCCAGATCTCCGGCTTCAAGGGCCTGGCGAACCCGGGTACTGCTGACACGCTCACCAAACATGGCAAAGGTCGGAGTATTTTCCACCTCAAAGCCAGATTGTCTGCCGCTGTTTACCAGGGTATCAAAATTACCGCTGCGGCCTTTGCCAAACTGAAAATCATCACCGACCTGAAGATATTTAATCCCCAGTTGTGCCACCAGGATCTGCTCAACAAAATCATCTGCCGTAATTTGAGCAAAAGCGTGGTTAAAATGAATCACCAGCAGCCTGTCAATACCACAGTCTGCAATCAGCTCAGCCTTATCCCGAAAGCGGGTCAGGCGAGCAGGTGCTTGTTCCGGGGCAAAAAATTCCTGCGGCTGCGGCTCAAAGGTAATGACCAGAGAAGGTAAATTAAAAACCCGGGCTTTTTCCTGCAATTGTGTCAGTATATGCTGATGCCCGCTATGCACGCCGTCAAAATTACCGATGGTCGCTACACAGCCGCGTTTGAAGCGGGTTAAATTATGTAAACCGCGGATTATCTCCATTTACCGTCCTGATTATCGCTTCAGCCTGATCAAACCTGATATTTTACAACAAGCAGAATGTTTAACCTAGAGAAAATATAAGTATTCTCCGAGCCTCGCAGGGTGGGAACATACTTTAGTTAAAAAAGGATTGTATTAATAGCCTCTGAGTCTCCATTCACCATGCTCCTTGATGAAGTTTCGGCAGCAGGGACGCTGCCGAAAAGCCTCCAGGGATGGATTCACGGCGTCTTCAGCAAGGAGCATGGTGAATGGATACGGTATTTGCGTCTATATAA
>JALVDE010000344.1 GCA_027009375.1 Gammaproteobacteria bacterium | reverse complement strand
GCATGAAGTCATCACTGTTTTCTGTTTTCGATGAACTGGATATTTCTTTTAATGAGATGAAATCATTCAGTAGCGCACTATCAGCATGACACACGACGGTGCTGACATCGGTGGTCACGGTAATGGGTGATTGCTCATGTGAAAAATGGATTGCCTGTTTATCTTGAGCATTTACGGTTAATGTTTGATTGGTACTGTTCCCCAGGTGGATATTGGCACTCCCTTCGGTTATATACAGTGTATCTTCGGGGCTACAGGCCTGTAAGCTGAGTGATTCGCCTGCTTTAATCTCAAATAGTCGTAAGCCCTGGCTCGCTGTTTCCAGCATTTCAGCCGTGAAATGGGTAAAAGGGTGATAGTTCTTTCCCAAAAATTCCAGTGTACGTGGTTTATTTTGCATAAGTTTCATTCCGTATTCAGCGTTATTCTTTAAGAACGTCTTTATGAATGTAGTATAGATAGGCCAACCCTAGCTTTTTTTATCATTTTATAATGTGAAATATGTCACAGAAACAGCCGTTAATTGTTAGAAAACATCCAGTTATCTTAAGCTTAATAGTACATCAATGATCTTTTGCAAATGCTTTTTAAATCCTAAGTTATTGATAGATAAATGAAAAGGACTTTAGAATTAATAATGGCTTGTAATAATACATTTGTACTAGACCGTTTGGACTAGTCCTAATTCACTATTTTTATAACAACCGTTTAGGACTATATTTTCTACACGGACGGGGAATGATCTCCGGCTCGTATCACGAAAGGCGTTTAGAAAGGCGTTCTTAAGTTACATTTTAAGACGAACATTTAAACAACTTTCTTTTATTAATTTTTCAATTATTTTGTGAAGGAAATTATTATGAAAATTCGTACTTTAGTAGCAGCAACTTTACTCACTGCATTTGCCTCAACAACTGCTTCAGCAGGTAAGTTAGTAATAGATACAACCAATAATTCAACTGATGCAATCGCTGTAGGCGATACTTTAGTAGTAGGTGTTGATTTCGGTAATGGCGTTGGTTTCCTTGGAGCGGCTGGTGGACGTGCTTTAGCTGGATCCGTCCAAGTTAATGCAAATGTTGGTTGTGGTTGTAAGCGTGAGATTTATGTACATAACCGGAGTAATGGAGCGATTGCAGTAGGGCGTGCAAGTGCTGGTTCTACACAGATCAATCTATAAATATGTAAAACCAATTTAGTATTAATTGTATTAGTTAATACTAGTTAATGGAAAAGTGTAGGTCATATAAAGGTGATAACGATGAGATTTCGAACTAAGTTACTGTTACGTTCTGAGAGATTCCAGAGGTTATCTCGTGTTATGGCTTACACTTTTATTTCTTTGATTGCAATGAGCCATGTGAGTGCGGCAGAAAATCGCTTTACTGCGCCTGAACTGAATGCCCCATTAGATGATTTTACGAAGCGTGTAGAGTCAAGTATTTTTAATTCAGACTTCCTGGTTGCTCATTTATTAAATAATGCACGGCAAATTCAAAGAGATGGAAAAGATCTTGCGAATAATCTTGCAGTGTTTGCTGATCAAATTAATAGCGGTGCAATTTCAAATTCGGTGATAGTACCGCCAGGCACCAAAGCCGATACCATTATAGTTATTAATCAAAATGATGGAGATTCGTTTGCTATTCAGCGGTAAAAAGTAACGCCTGTCAATAAACTGCTTGAGGGTATTGCTTTGACTTATAAATGATAGGTTAAAAGGAAAATAAAATGAGCGAGTGGAGAAGAAAAATAACGGTTGTACTATTAACATCATTAATTAGTGCCTGCTCTACCTCACAAAGGCAAAATGAATTTAGTAAACAAATAGAATATCCCATCGAAACAAAAACCCGTGCCACTGAATTTTTAGGTTGCTTTGGTGATTTATTAACTACCTATCGTCAATCGGGAAAGGGTGTAGATCCCCTTAGATTAGCGGTTGTTGCTGTAAAGGATGCAACTGATGTATCGACAGTGACATATCCAAATTCAGAAATTCCAAGTGATTATAAAGATATGACCCTCAGTTTAATTTCCAGAATTGGTGGTCCTGTACGTGTGATACATGTACCGTCTGCGAATGAATTATTTGATGCTGCTAGATACGGCAGTATACCGGGTAAAAAATTACCATTTTTAGCTAATTTTAATGCAAGCCATTATCGTGGTGATACCCTACAAATATTTGGTGCTTTAACAGAATATGATCGGCTTGTGAGTAGTAATCAACGAGAACTAGATGGTTCTATTGAAGTTGGA
>JALVDE010000343.1 GCA_027009375.1 Gammaproteobacteria bacterium | reverse complement strand
TTCTCCGTAGAAGTAAACAACCCAACCCTTAGATCTTTCATGGTATAAATTTCCTTACCATCCACAGACATGGTCGCATCGCCGATGCCCATGACCAGGCGGCGGGTGATCACGCGTTTTAAATCAATTTTGTAGGTTACTTTTTTAGCGGTAGGTAAGACCTGGCCGGTAAATTTGACTTCGCCTACGCCCAGTGCCCGACCGCGGCCGGGGCTGCCCAGCCAGCCGAGGTAAAAACCAATCAGCTGCCAGACGGCATCAAGACCCAGGCAGCCGGGCATAACGGGATCGCCCTTAAAATGGCATTCAAAAAACCATAGATCAGGGTTAATATCCAGCTCGGCAATAATTTCACCTTTGCCGTGTGCACCGCCGTCTTCATTAATTTCAATAATACGGTCAATCATTAACATATTCGGCAGGGGCAGTTGAGCATTGCCCGGCCCGAACATTTCGCCACGACCGCACTGCAGTAATTCTTCCCGGTTAAACGAACTTTGTCTTTTCATAAAAAATCTTTTGGTTGTAAAATCATTAAACCGGCATATTCTAACAGAAATAAAGTGCTATTCCCATTTGCAATTTTTTAGAAAAATTTCTAAAGTTTATAGAATACCAGCCGCCAATCACTATGAGGCAGTATAAATTAAAACAATGAACTAATAAAAAGCAGTTATGCAGGCATTGTCCTTGACTCAAACAGCTGCTCCGGCCGCACTGAATGCATTTAGTTATTTTAACCAGCCAACACCGCCGCCGTTAAATAATAGCTTCAGCCAGCCAGAGCGTGGCAATACTAATGCTGACAGAATCAGTTTGTCACAGCAGGGACTTGTCTATGCTCAAAATTCAGCTAATCCTGCTTCCTTAGATACTGATGCAGAGAATGAAGCCAGAGAAACAACAGCACAGGAAACCTCTGAAAAGGAAGTTAAGCAAGAGGGATCATCAGTAAAGGATAGCAATTCAGCTACCAGCAATAAAAACACAGAAAAAGAACTTAGCCAGCAGGAACAGCAACAGGTAGAAGAGCTTAAACGTCGTGATACCGAAGTCAAAGCCCATGAGCAGGCTCATTTATCCGTTGCCGGCGGTCTTGTCCGGGGTGGTGCCAGCTTTGACTATGAAACCGGTCCTGATGGTAAGCGCTATGCCGTAGGAGGGGAGGTTAATATTGATACCTCCAGAGTCTCTGACGATCCTCAGGCTAATCTTAGAAAAGCTCAGCAGATACGTCGTGCCGCAACCGCTCCTGCTGACCCTTCAGCCCAGGATCGATCAGTAGCCTCTGAAGCCTCACGTATGGAGGCCCAGGCCAGACTGGAGCTGTCGGAACAGGCACGGGAAAAACAGTCACAATACGTTTCAGAAAATACCCCCGAAGCTGATTTCCTTGCCCAGAGCGCTTCAAAAAACGAAAGATCCGTACAGGACACCTATCAGAAAATACAGAATGCCTCAGTCCTGCAGCAGCCCCGGCCTTTTGTCGATTTTTTTATCTGATTCCAGCACACTCACTACAGGTAATAAGCGCCCTTAGTCATGACTTTAGAAGTCAGTTTCATTGCCATCTTAACTGCTGCCGGTAAATCCGCACTGCCCGCACCCTCAGCAATGGTGGCATGGTGCAGTTCATCAATCTTCATCTGCTCCAGAATGGCCCGGCTTTTATGATCCTCCGGGGACAACTGCTGTAAATGTTCATCCAGATGGCGTACCACCTGATGTTCCGTTTCCGCCACAAAACCCAGACTCCACTTATCCCCGGCCTTGCCGGCAATAGCTCCGATAGTTAACGAACCCAGATACCATAAAGGATTCAACAGGCTGACATGGGTTCCCAGTTCCTGACAACGGGATTCACACCAGGCCAGATGATCATTCTCCTCCTGAGCCGCCCGCTGCATCTGCTCCCGAACCTCCGGCAGCTCAGCAGTAAGCGCCTGCCCCTGATACAGCCCCTGTGCCGAAACCTCACCGGCATGATTAATACGCATCAACCGGCCAGCCAGCTTACGATCCGCCTCACTCAATTCACCCTCAGGCTGACTGTCCGCCGGATTACCCCGCTCCGTCACCTCCGGCGCCCCAAACAAAGTCCGCACCCCGGTATCAATATTAATCAAAAACTGATCCAGCCCCGAAAACTGCCGTTTATGTCGCTCAAAAGTCATACAACCCCTTTACAAAGCTCTAAAAAATTTATGCTCTTCCTTAACACTTAACACTTAACACTCTAAGCTCTTTCTGAACGCTGAACGCTGAA
>JALVDE010000342.1 GCA_027009375.1 Gammaproteobacteria bacterium | reverse complement strand
AAATATTTATCTGCCGTTTCAAGAGGCACTACATTACCATTGGAAAACACCAGCGGCAGCTCATAATCATTCCAGCCCCTTAATCCCGTTTTTAATGAATAAACATGCTTATACGCCATCTGCTGCATGGTATTAGCCGCCAGAATACTGCGATTGCCCGAACGGCAGATTAAAACAATATTTCTGTCCCTAGCTTCCACTACTTCCGGTTCGGTTTCTTCATAGCCGTAATCACAGGCGACTTCTAAAATCCCTCTGGGTACATTTAATGACCCCTCAATCTGCATAACCTGATATTCCGATGGACAACGGACATCAACAAACAGAAAGTCCTTACCCTGTTCCTGCTGTTCAATCACTTCCCATGGAAATAATTCTTTTACCAGTGGTGCGACTTTGGCAACCATGGTTTTATAAGTTTCTCTGTGCATTATTCTACTCTCACTGCTTTAAGAAATTCTGTTAACAAACTACCGTGACTTTTAAGCCGGTTTATCAGCTTATGTCCGGCACCCTCGATAATAAGCAACTGTGACTGCGGATTATTATTATGAATACGATAAGCATCGGTCACTGGTATGGTCCTGTCATCTTTTCCATGCACCAGCAAAACAGGCACTGTAATTTTTTTAATGGTATTTTCCGGTGCTATTTCATTAAACTTATGTCCAATCAGCCATTGCACATAAGCCAGAAAGAAATTTGTCATCAGATCGGGTAAATGGTATTTCTTGAAATAACGACGCATTACCTGCTCAGGATTAGCAAAAGCCGCCAGACTGATAACCGCAGCAATATCGCTTCTTAATGTTGCAGCATACAGGGCTGCACCAGCCCCGACCGAATGTCCCAGTAAAATAATTTTACCCTTATAAGCCAGTTTATTACGCGCAAAATCAGCTACCGCCTGAATATCCTCAGCAAATCGTGGCAGGGCAGCATAACTGTCATTATCACTATTACCATGACATCTTGCATCAAATAAAATCACATGACAGTCAACCTGATAAAACAACTCAGCAACCGGCAGCATCAATTCTGCATTACTTCCCCAGCCATGCACCATAATCACTAACGGTGTTGAGTGCTCCAGATGATGTGAGAAACGCTCTGTAAGCGCCTGCATCTGACTTTGTGCGGTTATTTGTGCAGGAATAAGCCAGGCAAATAATTGTTTGTTTTTCTGAGTACTGATACTGAGTTGCTGATAATTCATCCCTCTGTTCAAGGGGTTTTTATGCTCCTGCATACGCGGAGGAATAAAACTGATATGCAGCATAAGTATCATTAAAGCAATAACAACAGGGGGTATTAAAATGATATATAACACGTTTTATCCATAAGTAATAATTTTTATATTTTAAGCAGGATATAACAGAATCTATGTTTTATCAGTGATAATATCACTAATAATATGATTTTTATAAATAAAAAATCATATTATCGAATATATACAGAGAGGGTCTCGATGAGGATTTCATCGAGGAATATATTAATGACTGGAAAGAGAGTTTGATTCGTCTGATTAAAATGCAATTTTAAATCATATTATCTGCTTTAATTAAAATTATTTGTCGGCAATTAATGTCTCCAGTTCCCTGGACAGCACTTTAAACTGTTCATATAACTGACTGACAGGAAGATTTTCCAGTTCTCCTGCACGCCCTTTAATTTCTATTTCCTTAAATGTTTTTGCAATCATACTGGCACCTAGTGCTGCACTGGACGATTTGAGACTATGCGCCAGTTTCCAGAGCGCTTCAGTTTCTTCGTTAGCTATCAGGCTTTCCAGTTCCTGAAGTTTCAAGGGAATCTGTTGCAGATAGTAGCTGACCATTTTATCAACAATATCCGGCATACCGGGTTGTTGAATACTGCGTAATTCCTCTATTACCCGCATATCCAGTATCTGATTTTCTTCCTGCTGCAGCTCTTCTGTCTGCATAACCTGTGTTTGTGTTTGTGTTTGTGCTTCTGTTTCGGCCTCTACTTCAGGAGCACAGCTAACAGAAGACAAATGAGGCAGCCATTTATTCAGTATTTCCAGCAACTCTGCCAGAGACATAGGTTTGTTAAGACAATCATTGATCCCGGCCTGCATATAGTCTTTCTGTATATCATCAAATACATTAGCAGTAATAGCAATAATTGGAGTTTCAGGCAGCTCTCTCTGGCTCTCAATTAAACGAATTTCTCTGGTGGCTGTAATACCGTCCATAACCGGCATACTGATATCCATAAAGATCAGATCAAACTGTTGTTTTTTG
>JALVDE010000341.1 GCA_027009375.1 Gammaproteobacteria bacterium | reverse complement strand
GATATGCCCGACAGGCAGAAACTGGAGGTGCGTCTAAGGGCTGCATTTCCTGATTTTAAATACAGCAAGTATTTATACGTGATGGATGCCCGGGGTATTCAGATCACCAGTACTTTATTAAGGCAGGGTTTTGATGCCAGCAGTCTGAACCGGGATCGTTCACAGCGTCCCTATATGCAGGCTGATTTTAAACATACGGATTTTTCCCTCTCTGAAGCGTATATCAGTAAACATAATAAACGCCCTTCTGTCACAGCTATTCATGTGATTAAAAATACTGATAATGAAATTATCGGCTATCTGGGCGTGGATTTTGATTTACGAGAATTGCCGGGCACTAAAAAGCTTTATAAAGAAAATTATAAATGGCAGCAAATCAAGGGCGATCCGGCCATTCGCAGCGGCCTGTTTGCCCAGCAGCGTCTGCAGAGCGAAATGGACACCCATATTGATAATGTCTTTGCCTTAATGAAGGTATTAATTTGTGAGCACGGCGTATTCCATGGAAAATTTCATTTTTCCAGCAGCCGGGTCACTATCTGGCTGATTGATGATCCGTATAATTATCGTCTCTTGAGTATGAACGAGCTCAATGATCCCGATATCTGTCTGGCTTATCCCCGGCGTCCTTATTCTGAACTGGCGACGGTTCCTGAAGAGGACATTATGAGGATTTTTGAGTATTTTAAACAGCTTCGCTTTGCTGATGAAACCATTTACCTGCGTGCCGGTTCCATTAATATTATTAACGGCATGATCAGCCTGAACTTTTCCTGTGACGGCTCACATTACCTGCCCTATAAGGAATTTCTGGAAAAAGGCATGGATTTCTGGTTTGGCACCAGTACTGATGATGTTGATCCCTTTCAGTACGATGAAATAATTGAGGCTATTGCCAAAAAAGGCTGCAATTATGTCTATGAACTGATCACCGGACATTTTGAAGGCAAGGAATTTGAAGAATTAAAAGGCATTCCACAAATAGACCAGGACAAGATTGTTAAAGAGCTGGAAACTATTATGCAGGTTTATAAGCACTGATTGCTCCTGGGTAGGTATTCACTGCTTACTTACTTCCTTGATTATAAACCTTTTTAAACTAAGCTTAATGTACAAAAGGATGGTTAACTGATAATAGGAATTACCCAGTAAATAATAATGACAAATAAGACCTGCTATTTCTTTTTACAAAAGCAAATCCTTTTAATGCTGGGGCTGTCATTATTACCGGGTCTGGGCTACATTTTTCTCGGCTGGCTCAATAATATTATCTTGCCTGCTGTCATCTGGTATACCTTGATTGCTCTGGTTTGCTTCTGGGGTTACCGGATCTATTCTTCATTCCTGTATGAAGCCATGAGTCCATCAGAACTGGATAAATGGTACAAACAACTCCGGTGGTTCTTTTATATCAGCTTTTCCCTATGGACTCTGGTTTTTATACTCTATGCCGGTGAAACTAACAGTAAAATGCATTATATTGCTATTTTTACCCAGTTAGGTGCATCAGTCGTTGCTTCCGCTCTTCTTTATCCTGATAAAAAACTCTACACCCCTATTATTATTATCTTAATGGTGCCTCTGACTATTTACTTTGCAGGCATACAACAATGGTATGGATACGTATTATGTATTTTTGCTTATGTCTTTATGGGCGTTCTGCTGTATGCCGCCAACAGCAGTAATAAATTATTACAGAAAACCTGGTTTCAGGCCTCACATGATCAATTAACCGGGCTGTACAACCGTAATTATTTTATTGATCACCTGCAACAGACGTTAAACCACCTGAGCCGGAAAGACCATTATTCCTATCTTTTATTGATCGATCTGGATCATTTTAAAACCATTAATGATTCACTTGGACATGACATAGGGGATAAACTGCTAATTGAAGTTACCCGACGTATGGCTGATTTGCTAAACAAAAATCACACTCTGGCTCGTCTGGGTGGCGATGAGTTTATTATTACTGGCCCCTATTACAACAACCATAAAGACTGTCAGCATGATGCTCTGATTTTTTCTAATCAATTATTAGAAACTATTAAGCAACCCTATAGTATTGCCGACCATCATCTGTATGTCAGTGCCAGTATCGGTGTTAATTTACTCACCGGGAAAGATACCAGAGCCAGTACTTTTATAAAAGAAGCCGACATTGCCATGTACGAGGTGAAAGCATCCGGCAGAGATGGAATAATTTTATTTAATGAAGCCTTTTCCCGGAAAATTGAAAAGCACCTGGAAATAGAGCGCTTACTGCA
>JALVDE010000340.1 GCA_027009375.1 Gammaproteobacteria bacterium | reverse complement strand
ATATCCACGTCCTCTCACGTCAGGACGGTGAACTGATTGGCCGGGAAAAAGTGGACGGCGACGGTTTCCATGTCCAGCCCCTGGTTGATGCCGGTACATTATATTTTTACGGCAACGGCGGCGACTTATCCGCATTACGCATTAAATAGTAACTGAAATAAGACATAAAGTTGAATAACAACAATACGCTTTATAAAATCATCTGAACGCTGAACGCTGAACGCTGAACGCTGAACGCTGAACGCTGAACGCTGAACGCTGAACGCTTAATCCAATAATTTCGAGTAAATAATCAGGTTATGAAACCGGTAATTGCCCTGGTCGGGCGCCCCAATGTAGGTAAATCCACACTCTTTAACCGTCTGACAAAAACCAGGGATGCCCTGGTGGCAGATATGCCCGGTGTCACCCGGGATCGTCAGTATGGTGATGGTAAGGTGGGAGACCGGCCTTATATTGTTATTGATACCGGTGGTCTCAGCGGTGAAGATGAAGGTATTGACACCCTCATGCAGTCCCAGGTTTATCAGGCCATGCAGGAAGCGGATATTATTCTGTTTCTGGTGGACGGCCGCAGTGGCATTACCGGCCACGATCAGACTATTGCCCAGCATCTGCGTCAGCTGGGCAAGGAAATTATCGTGCTGGTTAATAAAACTGAAGGCATGAATGAAGACCTGGTTGAGTCTGAATTTTACGCTCTGGGACTGGGACAGCCCTATGCCGTTTCTTCTTCTCATGGTGATGGTATCGGACCTTTAATGGAAGAACTGCTGGCGGAGATCCCTGAAGAACCGGAACCGGACAGTGATGTGGATGATTATGAACACACCGGTATTAAACTGGCTATTGTGGGCCGCCCTAATGTGGGCAAATCCACCCTGATCAACCGCCTGATGGGCGAGGAGAGGGTGGTTGCCTTTGATATGCCGGGCACCACCCGGGACAGTATTTTTATTCCCTTTGAACGGGACGGGCAGCGTTATACCTTTATTGATACTGCCGGTGTGCGACGTCGCAGCCGGGTCAAGGACGCTCTGGAAAAATTCTCCATTATCAAGGCTTTGCAGGCTATAGAAAAAGCACATGTGGTGATTTTAATGCTCGATGCCCATGAAGGCCTGACGGATCAGGATCTACACCTGTTAAGCTATGTGCTGGATAAGGGCCGGGCTTTAATTGTTGCCATTAACAAGTGGGATGGTATGAGCCAGGATGGCCGGAAGTTTGTCAAAGATCAGCTGGAACGTCGTCTGCCTTATCTGGATTATGCCAAATACCATTATATTTCTGCCCTGCACGGCAGTGGTGTCGGCTTGTTATACAATTCAGTCAATAAAGCCTTTGAATCGGCTATGAAACGTCATCAGGCCTCTAAATTAACCACTCTGCTGGAAGAAGCGGTGCAGATGCATCAGCCGCCGCTGGCCAGGGGAAGACGGATCAAACTGCGTTATGCCCATCAGGGCGGTGTTAACCCACCTTTAATTGTTATTCATGGCACTCAGACCGAGTTTATTCCCGAAGCTTATAAGCGTTACCTGATAAACAGTTTTCGTAAATGGCTGAAACTGGAAGCCACTCCCATTCGTCTGGAATTTAAAAACAGTGCTAACCCGTTTCGCAATACCCGGCGTAATAATGAAAAAACCAAAAAGGTACAGGAACGGCGCCACCGTCAGACCAGACATATGGCTAAAAAATTCGGTGGTAAAAAGAATAAGCGTACTAATCGTTAGTATTCTGCTTTTTTCTACTGGGTCATCTTTACTGTGTCATAGTCATAAAGGTTGTTAACTGAGCTGAAGCCTTGCGTAAATTCAGGCTTAACAGGCGGGCAATCCCTTTTAATATTTTAATACCAACGGCCGGATGTTCAGACAACAGAGTATTAAAATCATCCCGGCGTAGAATTAAAATAGTCGATGGCCGACAGGCTCTGACCGTGGCTGAACGGGTCAGACCATCAATTAATGCCATTTCACCCAGTGAATCACCTTCGGAAATGGTAGAAATTTTAACTTCCTGACCTTCCAGCGTTTTAACAATTTCCAGTTCTCCGGAAGCCACAAAACTCAGAAAACTGCCATGCTGCCCTTCCTTGCATACCAGACCGCCAACGGGCAAATCCTTGGGGAAGAGATACTTACTTAAAACCCGGGTATCTTCAGCATCCAGTTCATTAAAAATGGGGATCTCGGAAATCAGATATTCCAGATCTTTATTTATATTCATAGTTACACATTTTTTAAACCAGTTAAATAGAGAATAATTCAAAAAAAGATTTTAGC
>JALVDE010000339.1 GCA_027009375.1 Gammaproteobacteria bacterium | reverse complement strand
AATATCAAGTACAATTTCATTATTTACTAATTAACCTGATATTTATCATAAACGTGTCGGTAAAATACCGGAATTTTCAAGAATTTAAATTTTAATTGCTGTTTCTTAATTGTCCTGATTTCACCTAAAATGTTGCATTTTGCAATAGCTGAAAAATCACTATTTGAAGTCAATTTCAAGCTAAAAAACGACTCCGGAAACTTTACAGGAAAACGTTAAACCGGATTATATTTATCTACAAATATATGTTCCAGATCAAATTGCTCAGCAAGATGTTCTCCTAAAGCCTGTACCCCGTAGCGCTCAGTGGCATGATGCCCGGCAGCAATGTAATGAATATTGTTTTCCCTGGCCAGGTGCCAGGTGTTTTCAGAAACTTCACCACTGATAAAGGCATCTGCCTCCACAGCAATAGCCTGCTCAATCCAGGACTGTGCCGCCCCGCTACACAGGGCTACTTTTTCCAGCATTCTTTCTGAAGGAATATGCAGTGCCTGACGATCCAGTATCTGAGACAGGTGACGGACAAAGGTTTCACCGCTCTGGCGCTCAATAGTGCCCAGCAGTGCTATGTCATTATTCCCGAAGAAAGATTCCGTTTTTATACCCAGTTTCTGTGCCAGCAGAACATTATTGCCCAGGGTTTTATGAGCATCCAGCGGCAGGTGATAAGCCAGCAGATTAATATCATGACAGAGCAGAGACTTAATGCGCCGGTATTTAATGCCGGTCAGAACCGGAGCTTCACCTTTCCAGAAAAAGCCATGATGCACCAGCAGACAGTCAGCCTCCAGCTTAACGGCTTCATCAATGAGCTCCTGACTGGCGGTAACCCCACTGACAATGCGCTGAATTGAATCATTTCCCTGGATTTGCAGCCCATTGGGACAATAATCAGAAAAACATTCAGTTTCAAGAAGTTCGTCACAATAAGCAACCAGTTCTTTACTTTTAACCATAAATTATTAACACTTATCCATATAAAACACAATTTCTGAGCAGCCTGACATGCAAACGGCCCTGGAAGATTTATTGTATTATTCAGCTCTTTAATCAGCAAAACAGGCCTACACCAAAATATTAAGGTAAAATACCCCCCATGACCGGTAAAAAAACACCTAAAAATTACTCATCCAGCCTGTTTTACCTGCTCTCGGCACTGGCAGGTTTTTTATTTGCCATTAGCTATAATTATCTCCTGACCGATTCAGGACAGCCATCAAAATCAGAAACCGTTAAATTACCACAGCCAGACCGGTCAATACCAGCCCCAGTAGATAATAATCGATATCCAGACGGCATCGTCAGTTTTGCACCGGCCGTACACAGAGCGGCACCGGCCGTGGTTAATATTTTTACCCGTAAACTGATTAAGCAAAAAGAATCTCTGTATAACAATTCGGCACTAAGAGCCCTGCTTGAAAACCGCCGCCCGCCTCCGCGCTATAGAGAAGAAACCAATCTGGGTTCAGGGGTTATCGTCTCATCTTCCGGTCATATATTAACCAATAACCATGTTATTTCCGGTGCTGAAGATATTGAGGTTTTATTACAGGACGGCCGTTATTTACGCGCCCGGCTGGTAGGACGTGACCTGGAAACCGATCTGGCGCTGTTAAAAGTGACCGCTGCAGATCTGCCTACCATACATTTCGGTGATTCCTCTAAATTGCAGGTGGGTGATATTGTCCTGGCCATTGGCAACCCTTTCGGTCTGGGTAATACCGTCACTTCCGGGATCATCAGCGCCCTGAACCGTTCCCAGTTCAGAGCCAACAGCTTTGATAATTTTATCCAGACCGATGCGGCCATTAATCCCGGCAATTCCGGGGGAGCCCTGGTTAATACCCGGGGTGAAATGATTGGTGTCAATACCATTAATATCAGCAACAGCGGCGGTTCTCAGGGTATTGGTTTTGCCATTCCTGCTACTCTGGCACAGGAAGTGATGCAGCAGTTGATCCGCTATGGTGAAGTCCGCAGAGGCTGGATTGGCATTGAGGCCAGAGAAATATCACCCATGCTGGCACAGCAACTCAACAGCGTGGTGGATCATGGGCTGTTGATTATTGGCGTACTGAAAAACGGCCCCGGGCAGAAAGCCGGTATTCAGGTAGGCGATATGATCACTCATATAAATGGTATAAAAATCACCTCTGCCAAAGATGCCCTGCGGTTAATTACTCATCTTAATCCGGGAGATATTGCAGTATTACAGGGAATTCGCGGGAATCAGTCGGTGCAGTTCAGGATTGTGGCGCAGGAGCGGCCGCAGATGTCGGGGGGGGGGGG
>JALVDE010000338.1 GCA_027009375.1 Gammaproteobacteria bacterium | reverse complement strand
CCACAATATTGATGCAGGCCAGAGTAACAAAACGAGTATTGGTACCGCCCACGGCCAGTACTACTGCACACATTAACAGGGCAGTGGTCAGGTTATCAGCAACAGGGGAAATAAAGAAAGCCAGGGTGCCGGTCATCCAGAATAACTGGCGGAACGAAAAACCTTTACGGATAAGCCAGGAACGAAGGGCATCAAATACCCGGCGCTCTTCCATACCGTTAATATAGGTCATTGCCACCAGCAGGAACAGCATCAGTTCAGCGTATTCAAGCAGGTTATGGCGTACTGCATGTTCAGCCAGCTCAGACATACCATGATTCATATACACCCAGCCAATCATGGCCCAGATAATCCCGGCTGCAAGGATAACCGGTTTGGATTTACGCAAATGAGTGTATTCTTCTGCCATTACAAACAGATAGGCAATCATAAATAAAATCAGCGAAACATAACCCACGGTACTACCTGTTAAATCCAGAGGTTCATGTGAACCGACCATAGCCTGAGCAGCAAAGACACCAGTAGCCATAAATAAGGACAGGGGGAAAAACAGAATAGCCAGAAGAAAAGGCAATTTAATAGGTTTTAATATAGTCATTATGGGTATGTCATCGGTTAGAGTTAAAAATTAAAGCCCGGAAAGTTACATAAATCAACCCCGAATAATACCATAGAACACAGCCCTGAGAAAAATAAAACTGTCCCTTACATTGATTTCATCCCCATTATATACTTTAAGATCAATTAGTTATAACCATTCAGCATTAACAACAACTAATGCATATTATTACATCTGAATAAACACGCTATTGTGTTCTTTCCTTATATCACTTGAATTTGCGATGCTGTTGTCAGTATGCAACAATTTAATGTATTTTCTTATGGATTTTACACACTCTGATGAACAGTATTCGTCATAAAACATCCCGTGCCTTTTATCTGCTTGCTCTGTTTATTGTTTTTTTATGTCTGTTTGCCTTCTTTAATCTGTTATATCTGCAGCAACAGGTCAAGGAGGGTGTGGAAGTCAGCAGTTTTAAAGATGATATTATGGAGATGCGGCGTCATGAAAAAAATCTTATTCTCTACCATAATAAAAAAGAACTGGATAATATCGTCTCATATACCCACAAAGCCATTACCAACCTGAGCAAAAACCTCGACAGTTTTATGCAGTTAGCAGTTCCGGACGATATCAGCCGACTGCAGAGTTTATTAAGCAATTATCAGGAAGCATTAAGCCACTACCAGAAACAATGGCATGATACAGAACCAGCCACTGTAGCCCAAATGCTTCGGCCACTGGGCCACCAACTGTCTGCCCTCTCTGAACAAATAGCCCTTGAAGAAAGAAACTCTCTGATTCATTCACTGCGCACCACCCGCTGGACACTGGCCGGAGCCATTTTAATGACTGCACTGATCACTGTATTTATCGGTTATCGTTTAAGCCGCCAGGTGGTTAGACCCCTGAGAGAACTGGAGAGCAGCCTGGAGCCTATTGCCCAGGGGCGTTTTGAACAGTTACAGGTCAAAAGTAATGAGCAGGAAGTCATTGCCTTTACTGAAGCATTTAACCGTATGCTCCATGAGCTGGAACTGAGAAAACAACGTCTGCTGCAAACCGAAAAACTGGCCTCACTGGGCATTCTCGCTTCCGGAGTCGCACATGAATTGAATAACCCGCTGGGTAATATTCTGTCCTCCTGCCAGCTGCTTAAAGAAGAACTGCACAGCGCAGATAAAGCCATGCTGGACAGCTGGCTGGAACAGATTGACAGCGAAACCATGCGGGCACATAAAATTGTCACTGCCATGAAAAATTTCGGCCAGCCGCAAAGCTTTAATATTGAACCTGTACCATTAAGGGAACTCATTGACAGTACCCTGCTGTTACTGCATAACGATTTAAAGCATCTGCCAGCCATACAGCAGAATATTCCGGATAATTTACTGCTTAATGTGGATTTTCAGCGCTTCCAGCAGGTTCTTATTAATCTTTTAAAAAATGCCATTGATGCCGGGGATCAGACTAACCAGATCAGTCTGCAGGCTTCTTTATGCCTCGAACCCATTACCCCCTTGCCTGAAGAAAGCTATATTATTGGCGATGTATCTGAGGGTATTTCTAATAAGATAAAAAAATCATTTTCTGAAAAAGAATCCGGCTGCAAGACGGCCTGCGCCAGCCTGCACATTAAAGACACCGGCCATGGAATTACACAGGAAACTATGGTGCATATTTTTGACCCCTTTTTTACTACCAAGGCTCCTGGACGGGGCATGGGAATTGG
>JALVDE010000337.1 GCA_027009375.1 Gammaproteobacteria bacterium | reverse complement strand
TATTATTCTGACCGGCTTCCTGTTAGTGTTCCTGCTGGTACCATTATATTATGGATTAACCGGTGATATTTCTGGTTCTCTGCAATCCATTGGCCTTACTGAAATCGGCTGGTTAGCTGCTTCAGGTATATTACTGGGCATAGGAATTGCTAAAACCGGCTTTGGTACGGAGTGTTCAGTTATGGCGCCGGAAGCCTGTGTAACCAGTCGCGAGTTTTATACTCGCTGCGGTATTCCCGAAAGTACTTACCGGATGTTTCGTGGTATGTTGCCTCTACAGGGTTTTATGGTTGCTATTGTGGTTTTTAACCTGTTTATTCTTTACTCCTGGTTATGGGGTGAAGGTACCGTTCCCAATGCATCAGGTGAAGAAGGTCTTTACTGGGGGCATATTCTGGGCGGACCTTTATTAGGTATGGGAGCAGTATTAATGATTGGCTGTGAAGTACGCACATACGCACGACTGGGTTTAGGCTACTGTACCGCCCTGGCTGCCCTGCCCGGTTTTTATTTTGGTTATCTGCCCTACACCTTAAATAAAGAAGCCATTGATGAGGTTATTTTCGGTGAAGGTTTAACCAGTTATATAACCATTGCCGAATGGGCCAATGATAAGTTTGGCTGGACAGAAAGCGGCTGGGCGGTTGTGTATTCATTTTTATTAATTGGTATTCTTATATTTTCTTTTGTTGGTGCCCGCCTGTTTCTTAAACGGGACTGGAAAGTATTATTGACTCATAATACCGATGAACTGGTTTATGCGACCAATTAAGATTAAATATTAAACGAATGTTTAGAGTATGAATTGAGGATGATTGAATGGCCAATTTAAGTCGAAGAAATTTTATTAAAGTCGGGGGCAGTGTTGCAGCAGCTGGTGCAACAGCAGTAGTTCCTGGTCAGGTACTGGCCAGGTCGAGTGAACAGTCTAAAAGAATCTTATAGAACTTTGAGTTTCTAACAAGTCTCCATCAGGAAATTGGTCTATTTCTTAACTCACCCTTTTTTGCATCAGGGTGCTTACATGTTGGTAAAGGGGGATACAGGAAAGTTTAGGCTTTAAATTAAAAAAACAAATTGCCACCATTTAATAAAAGACTGACAATATCTGTCGTTACAATTTACTTATACTACTTCTTCATTAACAAGTAGCTGTATTTGTTTCTTTTCTCGTTGAATAATCCCCTCTTTTTCAAGTTCTG
The DNA here is from genome assembly GCA_027009375.1 of Gammaproteobacteria bacterium. Taxonomy (GTDB): domain Bacteria; phylum Pseudomonadota; class Gammaproteobacteria; order GRL18; family GRL18; genus JANELJ01. The sequence continues at coordinate 24,334 of JALVDE010000337.1, read as the reverse complement.
CAATAACCCGATAAAGTGTTTCCGGTTCTATAGCCAGTTCATTAGCCAATTCGAGCAGTGATGATTGCCAGATAAGCAACCCATCAGGATTAGATTCACAAATTAAAAAATGTTTTAAACGATCCTTAGCCTTATTTAACCGTAGTCGTTCATACCGACTACATTGCCGACGTGCATTTTTAGCGATAGCTAATAAAAAAGACATTGAAAAATGATTATCAGTCATTGCTGTTTTAAAATTATCCGATGAAATAAAAGCAACTTCAGCTTGTTTTGTGCATATTGCGTCACAAATATAGTGCTTAATTGCAAGAGCAGACTCACCGAAAAAATCTCCAGCTTGTGAGCGCATCATTGATACTTCATTTCCTTTAATCATATTACGGATGGCTTTAATTTCGCCACTTAAAACATAATAAAATCCTTTTACCTTATCGTTTGTATAAAAAAGATAATCTCCCTTTTTTAACGAAATTATTTGACATTTTTTTAATAATTCCTCAGTGAAATAATCAGGAAAATTCATTTAAAAGGCCTTGGTTAAGTTTGCAGAATAGTTAATGAAAGTAATTCTTATATTATATCTTAATTCCTAATTGTAATCATATTTTCACTTAATTTATTTCACTAGAATAGTTCTGACTCCTTTAATGAGAGTTTAAATTTTGATAATAACAATTAATTAAAATAACAAGGGATAAACATGAAAAAAATATTAACCACTGCAGTGGCCTTAGCAGTAACACTTCCTACATTATCTATTGCTGGAGGTCCATCACTGTATGGAAAAATTCATATGTCAATTAATAATAATGATAACCACTCATCCGGTACAGACAAATATGATGAATGGAATATGGCTACTCGTGGATCTCGAATTGGAGTTAAAGGTTCAGAGGACCTGGGGGATGGTCTGAAAGTTGCTTATTTAATTGAATGGCAAGTAGATATGGATGGGGATAATCCAAATGAAGATCTTAAGACACGAAATCGAGCAATTACATTATCAGGAAACTGGGGTACCGTAGTTGCAGGTCAATGGGATACACCAATGAAAGTACTTGGTAGTAAAGTTGCGGTTTTTCGGGATAGAGTCGGTGATGTTCGAAATCTAGGGGTATCTACCGCAACATCAACCTTCAATAAAATATCTACTATTGATCAGCGTGCAAAAAATACTGTAGCTTATGTTACTCCAAATTTAAACGGTTTTTCATCTACTATTGCTTATGTCTTCGATGCTGGCCAGGGACAAACAACGGGACCTGGTGATAATTCTGATAATAATGCATGGTCGGCTAATGCTATTTACAAAAATGGTCCTATCTTTTTAGGAGCAGCTTATGTTACCTATAACTCTGATGGGAGGACTCCTGCTGTTAATGTTGATGATGCAACTACCTGGCGAATTGGTGGTTCATATAAATTCGGTGATTTTAAAGTCATTGCTGATTATACTGATATGGAAAGTGCAAACTATACTAAAGATTTTGACCCCAGTATCTGGAAAATTGGTGCTACTTATACTATGGGTAATAACACCCTTAGATTTCACTATGCTGAACGTGATGATTCTGGTCTAAGAAGTTCAACATGTACAGGTGGGCTTGCTACAAGTAAGTGTAAAGATGGTGCGGATATGTGGGCTATTGGTGCCGATCATAAACTCTCTAAGAGAACACTGCTCTATGCTGTATATGCACGGGCAAACAATGATGATGATTCACGCTCTACAGTATGGACAAACACAGGTGGTGAGGGTGATGCCCCTAGTTCTGGAAATGATGCAACATCATTTTCTGTAGGTATTCAGCATAAGTTCTAATAAGCTTTCTTTTAATGTTCTGCAAGAGGGTAATAAAATGAGTTATCCTTTTGCAGAAGGTTTTATAGATTAATTAAGAAGGCAATAAGAACAAATTACATATGAAAATAAAAACAGATATATAAATATAAAGATCTGAATTATACTGGTTATAAAATACAATATTACTGCAATTAATCAAAACTTTCTCTGGAGAAAAAATGTACATTAATATTAAATACTGGTTTCTATGTCTGTTATTAGTTCTACCAGGAATGAGTCTGGCTGAACCCTCTTACTTTGTTAATAGTGACTGGCTTTCTGAACATATAGAAGATGATAATGTTCTGGTACTGGAAGTTCGCTATCATCCCCATCGCTATTTTACTGTAGGACATATTCCTGGGGCAGTACAAGTTCAGCGCTTTAAAGATCTGGGGGATAATTCTGCTGATCCATTAATGCGTTTTCCTTCCAGGGAAGCTTTTCAGAATACCCTGCGTCAATGGGGTGTAAATGATAATTCAACATTAGTACTTTATGATGACTCAAATACTGCACTGGTTTCCAGACTCTACTATTTATTAGAACTTTATGGTTTTAATATGAAGCAGGTTAAAATTTTAAATGGTGGCACAATCGAGTGGAGTGCTTTTGAAGAGATGACCAAAGAACCGTCACCTGTAAAAACGACGGGCAATGTAACCCTTAAAGCAGCCAATAAGAATTTATTTGTTGAATGGACTGATGTTTATACTGATGTTATTTCTTTACGTAAGCCCGATGTTATCCTGCTGGATGCCCGTCCACATGATATGTACACCGGAAAAGTAATCAAACACTCTATCCGTGGCGGACATATTCCCGGAGCTGTTAATGTTGTCAGTCTGGATGGTACCAGTGTTCAAAGATGGCGTACAGATAAAGAACTGGCTGAGTTATACAAATCTATACCTAAAGATAAAACTATATATGTTTACTGTCATGATGGTTTCCGCATGAGCCTTGCCTATATTCAGCTTAAATTTTTAGGTGCAAAGGATGTTCGTCTTTATAATGGCGGCTGGTCACACTGGGGTAATCGACTGACGTTGCCGGTAATTGAAGGTGAAGAAGCATATAGTGGCGAATATGAACTTTAACTGTTTATCAATTGTGTCTCAAAATCAATTTATAAAATAATTAAATATTTATACTCCCCCTTCCTAGCGGAAGGGGATTGGCTATTAAATATCAATTATTTTTGCCCTACCACCTTTCAGGTGATCCATAAGACCTAACAACCCGCCCTGTAAATATTTGACGTTGTATCCGTGAGAAACAAGATAGCTTCGAGCCATGTTGGAACGGTCAGTCATGGGACAGGCTACAACAATTAACTTGTCTTCAGGTAATTCATTCAGGCGTTGCGGTAATTCATTCGCCGGTATTTTTAACCCGAAATTCACCTGCCATACTGCTGTTTCCATTGGGATTCGGATATCCACAAGTTCAGCTTCACCTTTATTATAAGCATCAATAAAATCGTTAATAGAAATTCTTGCACTGGACATTTCCTGTGGCACAATACTCTGTGCAAATTCATTATTACAACCCGTCATTTTTATCTCCTTCTAACTACAATAATTTTTCTAAAATAAGATTTTTTAAAATCACAAAGAATTCATATAATCACGTGCAATATCACCGCGTAATTCGCTGGCTATGCCTAACATACCATCGGTTAAATATCGGGAATGATAACCTTTAATGGTTAAATATAAACGTGCTATTTCAGCGCGGTCATAATGCGGACACATAGTCACTATGGTTTTATCCGGATCCAGTTCATCCAGTCGGTCCGGAAGTTCATTTAGAGGGATATGCTCACCGATACCTACTTTCCAGGCCGCATATTCTTCATTAAAACGAATATCAATGAGCTGTACTTTTTGTTCTTTATAAAGCCTGAGTAATTCCGGTAATTGTATTTTCATTGCTTTACGCTCATCATAACCAAAATTACGTAAATAATTATCAAAATCCAGTGTTTTCATTTTTGCTCCTAAATCCTTCATAAGGTTTGTAAGAAATTTATTTATTATTGACGTTCAATAGTACCTGTTAATTCACAACCTAAAGCCAGGCTATTATATACAGTGCCAAACTGTTTAATATTACGATGTAATAAGGCGAGTTTTTTATCATTTTCTAATGTGTCAATTATAAGTTTATACTCAATGCGCTGCATTTTAGGTGGCTTGTCCTGGCGATAACCGGTAATGCTGACCTGAACATTATTAAGTTCAAAATTTATAATGGGTATGACTCGCTCTATATTCTTTATAATACAGGCAGCCAGTGCAGCCAGTAATAATTCTGCCGGATTAAAGGCATCAGAACGACCATTTAAGTCAGTATCAAGTATAATTTCAGCCTCTTTACATTGTACAAGACTGCCATGTTGATCCATCCTTTTTGCTTTAATATTATATTGCAACATAATCAGCCTCCTTAAAACTGACTTATAGTAAGTTTTATTGCCAATAAATATAAAATGACTGCAAGCAGTTGTTTAACCTGCTGCTGGCTTAGTCGATAATGCATAATTCGGTTACCAATAATGCCTCCCAGAAATGCCGCAATAGTAACAACCGCTAATAATAGCCAGTTCATCTGAACAAAATGCAGGTAGGTAAAAAAACCACCCAGGGAGGAAAATGGAATAACGAAGCTTACCGTATAAGCGGCTTTTTTAGGTTCAAAGCCCAGAAATATTAATAACGGAATGATCAGTGAGCCACCACCGACTCCCAGTAAACCTGAAACAAGCCCTACACTGGCCCCGATAATATACAGAATCCAGGTTTGGGTATAATTAACCTGTGCCTTTTTCTTCTGTATTAACAGAAGGCTGGCACTGAGTAATAAAAAAATAATTAATACCCACTTTACCCAGTATTCAGCGATATACTGACTAAGATAAGCGCCTACTGGGGTGCTGATTAAAATTGAAATAACCAGAGGCAGTGCAAAACGAAAATCCAGATCACGACGTAAAAAGTTTAGAATGCTGCCGCTAATGGTGCTGACTGAATTAATAAATAAGCCGACCGTCTTTGCCAGGTTTAAAGGCATACCAGCCATGGGAAAGATACTGACCAGTGCAATAGCCGATCCAACCCCCCCCATTGAGAACAGTGTAGAAAAAACAAGTGTCAGAAAAAAATAAATGACTAAGTCCATAATAACCTTTGCCTATACAATTATTTCGGTTGCCCCTTTTCTTATATAATAAGACCTGGCTAAGGGAAAATATTTATAAACCAAAAACACGCCCTCTCCGTTTAATGAGTTTCTTTTTTAGATCTTTTTTCGAACAATTAGAGATTACTTTATAAAACTTGTCTGCACAGAGCATAAACTGTTTAACAATATCAGGATCAAAATGATTGCTACTGCTTTGTTCGATAATGGTTAATGTCTTTTTTAAGGAAAATGATTTTTTATATGGCCGTTCTGCCACAAGGGCATCAAAAACATCAATAATGGCAAATATGCGTGCATTAAAGGGGATCTCATCTTTTTTTAAACCGCCTGGATAGCCTGAACCGTCAAACTTTTCATGATGATGTAAAATAACAGGTACAGCATCATGGAACCACTCAATATCCTTTACCAGTTCAACGCCCATAACAGGATGTTGTTTCATTATTGCCCATTCCTGGTTGTTTAGGCTGTCATCTTTTAGTAATACCTTATCAGGGATGCCAATCTTTCCGATATCATGAAGAAAAGCCCCTTTCATTAAACCCTGCATAGCCTGTTTATCCAGATCAAATTTTTTACCTAGTAAACTTGAAAGATAGGCTACACGGATATTGTGCTCATTGGTTTTATGATCTCTTAAGGCTGATATATTACCCAGCAATTGAGCTATTTTTATATTATCTTCAAGATCCATAAATATTATCTCTTCGTAGATTTAATGACTTTCAGGCGTAAGGAAACCAGTAATGAAAAAAAGACTGGAACTGCCAGTAACGTCAGGAACGTACCGGCTATTAATCCGCCAATGGCTACCAGTGCCAGTGGTGATAAACGTTCAATACCTACTGCCCATTCAAGGGCTATAGGTATCATGCCAACAGCAGAAGACATTGCCGTCATTAGAATAGGACGGGTTCTCTTTTCTACGGCATCCAGTAAGGCCAGATTGATATTCTTGCCCTTACTCATGGCTACTTTTGCAAAATCAATTAATAAAATGCCATTATTAACAACAATACCCATTAATAATATCATCCCCATAAAGGATGGCATGGAACCAAATTTATCGCCTAATAATAAACCCCAGGCAGCTCCGATAAGCGCCAGGGGTAAACTGCCCATAATAGCCAGCGGGTCAAGAAACGAACGAAAGGTCACGCTAAGCATAAGGTAGAGCATAACCAGACCTAATAAAAAGGATTTCGCCAGTCGGGAAAATGTTTCGGATAATTGTTTATATTCACCTTCATAGGAAATACTATATTCGCGGGGTAAATTCAAATCAGCCAGTGCTTTGGCAACTTCATCATGCAAGGTCGTAATGGCAATATCTCTGCGCCAGGCCAGTATATCAATCGTGGGTTCAAGGTATTGATGGGTTTCAGCAGTGGGGGTAACGACAATACGTGGGCTGGCAACGGAAGCAAGGGGAATAAAGCTACCGTCATTGGTTCGAATATTAATAGCCTGTAAGTCGATGGCTGTATTTCTTTGACCATTTTTCAGTCGTACCCAAACAGGAATGGGGTTCTCTCCCATTACCCTTAAGCGGCCCCCTGAAGTCCCTCCTACCGCCTGTGCTACCTGTTCAGCTATAGTAGAAGCAGACAGGCCATTGAGACGTGCCAGAGACGGATCAACGTTTAATTCCAGGCGGGTGGAATGTCCCTGCCAGCTTCGTTCAACGCCGGTTAAACCGGGGATAGAGGCTAATCGAGTTACAACCTGGTCGGCCAGTTTATCCAGTACCATGGGATCCGGGCCTTTAATCATTACATCGACATTTGCCCGAATGGAAGATAACGGTGTTGCCCCATAGACAGAAACATTGGCCGTGATCAGGCCGGGAATTTTTCTCAGACTCTGGCGTAAGGATTCATTAATATCAAAAATACTGCGATCACGATGAAAACGGTCCACCAGATTCAGGGTAATTTCGCCCTGTTGTAACAATCGCTGTGCACCAAAGGACTTAACCCCCGGTTCTGAGCCTATAACAACAGAATCAGAAATCAGCCATGGTGCAGGGATTTGATCACGTATCACCTTTTCAACCTGTCCAATAATTTTTTGCATTTGTTGGTCATCAGTATCAGACTGGGCTTCAAAAGTAATTCTTGATATACCGGTATCCATCAGAGGCATAATCTCACGCCCCAGTAATTTCATCTGGCTGGCGGAGACAACAAATAAAAAGAAAAACAGAATCAATACCAGAGCCCTATGATTCAACCCCCAGGAAACCAGGAACAGATATAATTTTTTTAATGGCTCCATAACATAACGGGTAAATGGATTTAACAGCCAGGCCAGCGGATCTTTTGCACCGGGTTTTAATATTAACGGGGCAAATAAGGGAATTAAGGTAACAGATACCACCAGGGAAGCCATAAGCGCAACGGACAGCGTCACGGTTAAGGGTCTTAAAACGGTTTGTACATAGCCGCCGATAAACATGATAGGTAACAGTACTATAATGGTGCTGATCGTACCACTGGTATCTGCCAGGATAATTTCATCAAGACCTCGAATGGCCGCCTGTCTGCGGTTTTCACCCAGCTCGCGCATGCGACGCTCGATATTTTCCATAACTACAATGACATCATCTGCCAGTAATCCTACGGCAATAATAATGGCGGATAAAGTGACCATATCAAATTCAAAACCCATCCACCACAGGATGGCAAAAGTCAACAGATAGGAAATGGGGAGTGAAAGTGCAACCACTGAAGCAGCCCGAGTATTACCAATAAATAACAGGATTACAATAACGGTCATGATAATAGCATCGCGTAAAGAATCGAGCATATTACTGACCGTCAGGCCAATTAATCGTCCCTGGGTATCAGCAACCTGTATATTAAGGGTAGGAAACTTTTTCTGTACGTCTGCCAGACGTTGATTAACGGAGTCAATAACCGGTTGTGCAAAGCCTTTTTCTGAACGTAATAATGCAATGGCCACAGCATTGCTGCCGTTACCATGATATAAAGATGAGGGATCCGATGCTCCCCAGTGTACTTTTCCTAAATCCCCTACTCTGACATGATGCCCACCTTCCAGGGGGATCAATATGGCAGCCAGATCTTCAGGACCTTTAGCCAGAGTCTGTGCTGTCAGACGTAAACGTTCTCCGTCACGATAGACCAGCCCGGCAGGTTGAGAGATATTAGAACGAGCCAGTGCGGCAGCCACCTGGGCAATGTCCAGCTGATGGGCCAGCAATCTGTCCCTGTCCAGATCAATACTGACCTGACGGATCGGGCCGCCAAATACTTCTGCTTCGGCAACGCCGGGCAGGTTTAACAGGGTATCACGCAGGTCATATTCTGCAATACGCCTGACCTGGGCCAGATCCAGGCCACTGCCCTGTCGGGCAGTTACAGCCAGAGTCATAACCGGACGTGCGGCATCGGTAATTTTAAAAATCAGGGGCTCATGAATACCTTCAGGCAACAGTCCCCTGACTCGGGACAGTTCGGTACTGACGGCATTAGCGGCCAGATTTATTTCATTATCGTATTCAAATTCCACCTGAACGGCTGCAACCTCATCACGGGAAGTTGAGGTGACTTTGCGTACGCCGTCTATGGCTGATAAGCGCACTTCCAGGGCGTGAGTGACTTCATTGGCAACGTCTTCTGTAGTAGCGCCAGGCCACTGTACAACCACTGAGATAGTGGGTCGGTTGGTATTTGGAAACAGGTTGGTCGGTATATTAATAAATCCCATCCAGCCAAGAATTAAAGCGATAAAAGTGCCTGCAAGAATCGCATGGGGTTGTTTTAATAAGCGTTCTGCAAAGCTCATTGGCTGTTTCCTGTATGAGCGATTGATGAGTCAGTAACTACGGGATCATTATTTTTAAGCTGTATCAGTACACTTTCATGAGCTGCAACCAGTTGATCGCCTTTATGCAGTTTATTGCTGCTGATCGCCAGAGCTTTATGAGTATTTAAAATAATATTAACTTCAACACGTTTAAGTTGTTTGTGCTGATTTTTAGTAATAACTTTAAAAACAAAGCCTTTTTTGGTCACTCCATTTGATTCGCCACTTTCAACAATAGCCCGATGCGGAATAATCAGAGCATTTTCAACGGAGTTTAAAATGACATGCGCCGGGATCCTGGCACCACTGGGTAAACCAAAAGGCATGCTGTTTAAATCGGCCTCTGCCGTACCTAACGCATGAACATCCAGTGCCGGAAAAATTCTGGATAAATGAACGACCTGTTGTAAGCTGCCGTGTGTAAGAATAACATCAGTACCCGGATGTACCTGTTCGAGTACCTGTTGCGGTAACTTAACCTGTAATCTTGAGGTGGTATCAATAGTAAGTTTGTATAAGGCTTTTCCAGGCATGGCAATATCGCCCGGTTCAGACAAACGCGCGGCAACCGGTGCATCAGCAGGCGCATAAACAGTACCATAGCCAATACGAACATTAAGAGCGGCAATACTGCGCTGTAAATTATCAACTTGCTTTTGAGCGGCAAGGGCCGCTGTTTTTTTCGCATCATATAATTCCTGGGAAGTCAGATGTTTTTTAATGAGTCTTTTTTGACGGTTAAACTCATCTTTACTGCGTGATAATTCAGCTTCAGCCGCCTGTAACTGAGCTTCAAGACCAGCCCGCTGTTCTATTAATTCACTCACTGAAATTTTAGCCAGCAAGTCCCCTTTTTTAACCTTTATCCCCTCTCTGGGCCCCATTTGTAAAATTTCACCGGAAATCTGGCTGCTGATAGTAATTTCAGTGCTGCCGTTTAAAGTAGCCAGGGCTAAAAATTCCTGAGACAGACGGCCTTTATTTATGGTAATGGTATGTAAAGCCCATGGTACAGACTCTATATTGGGAAGTGAATCAACCTGACTGGTTCGATGTTTGCGCAGAATAATGGCTCCGGCAGCAAGACCAATGATGAGCAAAACAATAATGATGGTGGTCAGACGATGATAGGATTTAGACATACCGTTCTCTAAAAAAGGAGTTAATCGAGTAATTAATTAATAAGATAGCATATCTAGATAAATAGATATAGTTTGATAATAAAATATATCTATTTATCTGTTAATCAATGTGACTAGAATTACATTGACTGTTTTTAAACAGAATTGGAGTCAGAAGGTCAATTAGATAAAATAACGTTTAGATTTTAGCCTTGAGAATATTTTACTACCTAAAACTTCAAGACCTAAAATAACATCTAATATTTGATGTTATTGGTTTTTCCAATGAAAGCCATCTCTGGCTAATAATTCATCAGCTTCTTCTGGCCCATAGCTGCCGGCCGGATAATTGGGGAAATCACGGGGAGGTAAAGATTTCCAGACATCCAGTATCGGTTGTAAAAACTCCCAGCATACTTCAATATTATCAGCACGTTTAAACAAGGTAGCATCACCACAGAGACAGTCATAAATCAGTGTTTCATAACCGCTGGCAGTATTGGATTCTTCAAAATAATCATCATAATCAAAATCCATTAATACCTGAGACATTTTAAATTCTGTACCGGGCACCTTGGCATTAAATTGCATACTTATTCCTTCATTAGGCTGTATGCGTAAAACCAGTCGATCGGGTTCAATATTTTTATGCCGCTCAAGTGCACCTCTAAACATCATATTAGGCGCGTGTTTGTACTGTATAACCACTTCAGAATAACGTTTATGCATACGTTTACCGGTACGCAGATAAAAGGGTACGCCCGCCCAGCGCCAGGAATTAATTTTTAGTCTAAGTGAAACATAAGTTTCAGTAGTTGAATCACTGGCAACACCCGGTTCATCTCGATAAGCATGTACATGCTGACCATTATCAGAAACAGCTTCACCGTATTGACCACGAACAGTATCAGTTAAAACTCTCTGGGGGGTAAAAGGTTCTATTGCTTTTAATACTTTTGTCTGTTCATCACGAATGGCGTCAGCATCAAAGGAATTGGGTGGCTCCATTGCCACTATAGACAGTACCGCAAGGAGATGATTGGCAATCATATCTCTTAATGCTCCAGCTTCTTCATAATAACTGGCACGGTCTTCAATACCAATAGATTCTGCTACCGTTATCTGAACATGATCAACATAGCGATGATTCCATATCGGCTCTACAGTTCCGTTACCAAAACGATAAGCCATCATATTCTGAACGGTTTCTTTACCCAGATAATGATCAATTCTATAAATCTGATGTTCCTGAAAGCTTTTGTGTAAACGGGTATTTAATTCAATGGCAGATTCCAGATCATGGCCAAAGGGCTTTTCAATAATAATTCGCCGCCATTGTCCTTCTGCTTCTTCGTTTAGTCCGGACCTGGCCAGTTCACTTGCTATAATGCCGAAAAAACTGGGTGGGGTAGCCAGATAAAACAGATAATTACCCGGTGTGCCCTGTTCATGATCAACCTGTTTTAACAGGGTTTTTAGCTTCTGGTAACTATCAGGATCACGAAAATCCCCAGGCATATAATAAATTTTTTCAACATTTTCATCCCAGAGCTGCTGTTTAAAACCATTACCCACAAACGATGAAATGTCACTTGCCAGGGACTGTCGATAACTTTTACTGTCCATTGCGACTCGGTCGAAACCTACCATGGCAATTTGGTCAGGCAGTAGATTCTGCAGTTCAAGATTAAATAGCGCTGGAATAAGCTTTCGTTTAGTCAGGTCTCCCGCAGCCCCAAAAATAACAACAACAGTTGGAGAGGCAATTGAAGATGATGAAGATAAAGGTCTCATTTAGTGTCCCGGTGGTTTGGTTGATGAATATTACTCATGCTTAATGCCAATTTACAACACGAAGAAAAAAAGAATATCATATATTTGTGATGTTTATTACATTTATTGACATATATCAATATTAGTATACATAATAAATTATTGGGAGAAACATCATGCAAATCAGACAATTTTTTGATCCACAAAGCAGCACCTATACCTATTTGCTATGGGATGTTAAATCAGGTGAAGCCGCATTAATAGATTCAGTTAAAGAGCAGGTTGACAGAGATTCCCAGATAATTCGTGAACTCAATCTTAATCTGCGTTATTTACTGGAAACTCATATTCATGCCGATCATATTACCGGAGCAGGTGAGTTAAGAAAGCGTTTTAATGCCAGGGTTATGGTTCATAAAAACAGTGGCAGTCAGTGTGCTGATCAACTCCTTGACGATGAAGATACAATTATGTTGGGAAGTGAAAAGATTAAAGTTCTTTACACTCCGGGGCATACCAATACGGATATCAGTTATTTAATTGATGGCATAGTGTTTACAGGTGATACCTTACTGATCCGAGGCAGTGGTCGTACTGACTTTCAATCGGGCAATGCCGGTGAAGCCTATGATTCCATTACTGGAAAATTATTCACTTTACCCGATTCCACAGTCGTTTATCCCGGTCATGATTATGAAGGTCGAACCATGTCAACGATCTGGGAAGAAAAAAAATATAATCCACGACTGGGTAATGGCAAAAGTCGGGAAGAATATATTAATATTATGGAAGGTATGGATTTACCAAAACCTAAAATGATTGAAAAAGCGGTTCCTGGTAATATGGAGTGTGGATTGTCTAAAGATTAATGTGACGTGGGCAGGATGCCCACGTTACTGACTGAGCGGTTAAAAAAGCGCTGTATTAAAATTTTTATTAAGACAAACTGTCTTTTTTTATTTGTGCAAGAGCTGTTTCAATAGCTTCAAAAATTACCCGGTCTGATTTTATGTCATCATTTTCAGGAATATCCCAGTCCATGGCTTTACGGTATTTTTCAATTAACTGTTTAACATCATCTATGATTTCATCTTTATAACGGTTTATTTCTATATGCTGCATATCAGTCATTATTGTTAAATCTCCCAAATTTATTGTTTAGAATGTAAAAATTAGTGCTTTATAAGTGAATGATTATTATAAAGTATATTTCTGATGCAGTTCTGGAATTTTTACATTGTAGTTATGTAGCTTTTTAGCAAACACATGCATACTTTTTTCTTCCCCGTGTACCAGGAATGTGGTTGTCGGATTACCCGTCTGGCTGTGCCATTGCAGTAATTCAGCCTGATCCGCATGGGCAGAAAAACCACCGATTGTATACACATCGGCTTTTACCGGGATCACTTCACCAAAGATTTTAACCGTATCAGCTCCATCAACAATACGCCGTGCCAGTGTGCCCTGAGCGGCATAACCAACAAATACAATGCTATTATGTTTATTCCACAAATTATGTTTAAGATGATGACGAATTCTGCCGCCGGTACACATACCGGAACCGGCCATAATAACGGCCCCGCTCTCTACCATATTAATAGCCATGGATTCAGAGGTTTCACGGGTAAAATGCAGACCGGGTATGTAAAAGGGATCATTTCCCTTATCAAATATTTTCATGGTGTCTGCATCATAACATTCAGGATGTCTTCTGAAAATTTCAGTGGCGGAAATAGCCATGGGGGAATCAAGAAATACCGTCGTATAGTGCTGAATTTTTTTTGCATAAACTCCCTCTCTTAAGTAATAGAGAATTTCCTGGGCACGCTCCAGAGCAAAGGTGGGAATGATCACATTACCACCACGACCTACGGTAGTATTAATAATCTCATAAAGTTCACTAATGGAAGGTTCCAGCTGTTTGTGCAATCGATCACCATAGGTGGTTTCCATTACAACCGTATCAACTTCGGGCGGCTTGGCAGGATTACGTAAAATGGCCCGATTGCTATAACCCAGATCACCCGAAAATAACAGACGATGCTCCTGATCACCCTCTTTAAGCTCTAAAAATATACTGGCCGAACCCAGGATATGACCAGCGTCCAGGAATGTTGCACGAATACCCGGCGCAATTTCTAAAGGTTCATTATACGCAGCCCTTCGCTTAAAAAATTCCAGACTGTTTAAGGCATCCAGTGTTGTATATAAAGGCTCTATTTCATTTGCATTTTTATGGTTATGGTTGCTGCCGTGACGACGTTTGGCCTTGCGCTGCTGGTAACGGGCTTCTTCTTCCTGCAAACCGGCCGCATCAAGCATGACTAGGCGGGCTAATTCTACCGATGCCGGGGTGGTGATCACTTCACCGGTAAATCCGCGTTTCACAAGCAGCGGGATCCGTCCACAATGATCCAGGTGAGCATGGGTCAGTAAAATAAAATCGATGGATTCCGGCTCAAAGCCAAAGGCATCGAAGTTTTCTTCCGCCAGTTCCCTGCCGCCCTGAAACATGCCGCAGTCAATAAGGATCCGCTTGCCTGCACATTCAAGTAAATGACAGGAGCCGGTAACGTTTTCTGCAGCACCATGAAAAGAAATATGCATTGATAATGTCCTTAGTATTTTTATGTTAGTTGTTGTTTTCCATATCAGAAGTATAGTTGCCTGTACGAGCCAGACTATTAAGTCTCGCTCGTTCAAATAGAGCAGCCTGTGTTTTGTCTCCATTCTCTGCTTTACCCTGCCATGCCTTTAAGGCAGGTTGCTGTAAGGCACGGCCATAGGAAAAAGATAATTCCCAGGGCTGTGGTCCAAGTTGATTGATGGCATTTAGATTAGCTGTAGCTTCTTCCGGTGTCTGCCCGCCAGAAAGGAAGTTAATACTGGGTACAGCCGCTGGTACTGTACGGCGCAATACTTTAACAGTTTCTTCTGCGACTCGTTCAGGTGATTCTTTATGTGCGAAGTTTTTGCCGGCAACCATCATATTGGGTTTTAAAATAGTATGTTCCAGAACCACATGATGGCGTTGCAGGGCATGATACAGTTCATGAAAAACAAATTCGCTGACTTCAGAGCAACGTTCAATGGTATGATCACCGTCTATCAGAACTTCCGGTTCGACAATAGGCACCACACCCATGGATTGACAGATGGCGGCATAACGGGCCAGTACTTCTGAATTAGCAATAACAGCCTGATGAGTCGGTGTACGGTCTGAAATATGATAAACATTTCGCCACTTGGCAAAACGGGCACCCTGTGTTTTATATTGTTCCAGTCGTTGTGCCAGTCCATCCAGTCCCTGAGTAATTTCTTCACCGGGTGCATTGGCTAAAGGTAGCTTACCTTTATCTACTTTAATACCGGGAACAATGCCCTGCTGAACACAAACTTCAGGTAAAGACACGCCATCATCAGATTTCTGAGCCAGGGTTTCTTCAAATAAGATCACCCCGCAGATAAACTTTCCCAGGTCAGGTGTACTTAGAATCAGACTTCGATAGGCTCTGCGGTTTTCTTCAGTGGATTCAACATTTATGGATTTAAAACGTTTGGCAATGGTGGGACTGCTTTCATCGGCAGCAAGAATACCCCGCGTGCTGTCGATCATATCTTCAATGGTCTGCTGAAGTTCAGTTTGGATGGACATTGTTGCACTCCTGTTTGAAAGAATGGAACTGGAAAAATCAGGGCAATAGATATGAAGCTTTATTTACTGATAGTATTAGTATAAAACTAAAGTAATCAGTTATGCCATGATACTTATCAAGTATGAAATTAAAAATAATTTTTACTTGCTATTTGCTTGTTAACGATGGCGTTACTATAACTATTATTTATTTAACTTTTTTCAACGTCCAGTACATGCAGTGTGGTTTTAATGACCGTGTCTGGATTAAGGCTGATAGAATCAATACCAATATCAACCAGATACTCGGCCATTTCAGGATAATCGGATGGAGCCTGGCCGCACAGACCGGAATGTCTCTGATTGCGTCTGGCACCCTCAACCGCCAGCCTTATCATTTCCTTAACACCGTTATCACGTTCATCAAAATCAAAAGCAACAATATCAGAATCCCGATCCACACCCAATGTTAGCTGGGTTAGATCATTAGAGCCAATAGAAAAACCGTCAAACAACTGAGCAAAGGCATCAATCTGGATAACATTATTCGGTATTTCACACATAACATAGATTTCAAGGCCGTTTTCACCGCGTTTTAAACCATGAGAAGCCATAACTTCAAGTACCTGTTCACCTTCCTTAACTCGTCGGCAGAACGGGATCATCAGCCTGACATTGTCCAGCCCCATAATATCCCTGACTCGTTTCATGGCTGCACATTCCAGAGCAAAGCCTTCCGCATAATCAGGATGGTAATAGCGGGAAGCACCTCGAAACCCGAGCATAGGATTATCTTCTTCAGGTTCAAACCAGCGTCCGCCTAATAAGGAAGCGTATTCATTGGTTTTAAAATCAGACATACGGACAATAACCGGTTTAGGGTAAAAAGCCGCGGCAATAGTACCTACCCCTTCAGACAGCCGTTCAACAAAAAAATCGGCTGGATTATCATAACCTTTAGTCAGTAGTTCTATCTGTTTTCGTTCTTCATCATCCTGAACTTTTTCCGGATGAATAAGGGCCATAGGATGGGCTTTGATTTCATCATTAATAATAAATTCCATCCGGGCCAGTCCGACACCGTCATTAGGCAGAAAACTGCTTTTAAATGCCAGATCAGGATTACCCAGAATAAGCATGATTTTAGTTGCAGGTCTCTGAATATTTTTAAGATCAGTCACTTCAACATCATAGGGCAGTTCACCCTGATAGACTCGGCCTTCATCACCTTCCGCACAGGAAACGGTGATCATTTCACCATCGTTAATAATTTCTGTAGCGTCATCGGCCCCGACCACTGCAGGTATACCCAGTTCCCTGGCCACAATGGCAGCATGACAGGTGCGCCCTCCCCGGTTTGTGACAATAGCGGCAGCAATTTTCAGAACAGGCCCCCAGTCCGGGGTAGTCATATCAGCAATAAGAATTTCTCCGGGTTGAAATTCAGCAAGGTGATGGACATCAGAAATAATTCGTGCCCGGCCAGTTGCTATCTTGCTGCCGACAGAACGTCCGGAAACCAGCAGCGGCCCTTTACCCTTAAGCCGGTATTCTTCCAGGCTGCTGCCTGTTTTCTGGGAAGCCACCGTTTCAGGCCTGGCCTGAACCAGATAGAGCTTGCCGTCCACTCCATCCCGAGCCCATTCCATATCCATCGGTCTGGACTGACCCGCCTCCCGGGTATAATGGTTTTCTATTTTAATGGCATATTCAGCCAGTGTGAGTACGTCT
The DNA here is from genome assembly GCA_027009375.1 of Gammaproteobacteria bacterium. GTDB lineage: Bacteria > Pseudomonadota > Gammaproteobacteria > GRL18 > GRL18 > JANELJ01. Next base: position 7,191 of record JALVDE010000337.1, on the reverse strand, counting down.
TCATCACTGATACAGAAACGCTCCTGATCCGCTTTTGGGGTAGGAATATTGCGTGTGGTCTGGGCACTTCGAGCATGGGCATAAACCATCTTTATTTTCTTTTCACCCAGATTACGTCTTAATACTGCCCTGTAGCCCCTGTTTAAGCCGGTTTTATGTACGTAAAATTCATCTGGATCAACGGCGCCCTGTACAACATTTTCACCCAGGCCATAGGAACCGGTAATAAATACCACATCTCGAAATCCGGATTCAGTATCCAGGCTAAACATTACCCCGCTGGCATCCAGATCCGAGCGTACCATTTTCATAATACCAATGGACAGGGCGACTTTAAAATGATCAAACCCCTTATCAATACGATAGGCAATAGCACGTTCAGTAAATAAGGAGGCAAAACAACGGCGACAGGCATCAATAAGCATTTCATCGCCTTTGATATGCAGATAGGTATCATGCTGGCCGGCGAAACTGGCGGTAGGTAGATCTTCAGCGGTTGCAGAACTGCGTACCGCGAGGGTCAGATCATTTCCATATTCTTCAATTAAAGCATGATAGGCCTGTAGAACCTGCTCACGTAAGGTTTCTGAAAAACCAATACCATAAACCAGTTCTCTGGCTTTATGAGCACGTTCGGCCAGATCATCCACATCAGACTTATCAACATCGTCTAACAGCTTATGCAGTTGCGGCCAGGCATCGGCCTGATCCAGCATATCCCGGTAGGCCTGTGCAGTAACGGCAAAGCCATTGGGAACATTGACCCCTTCCGGAGTAAGACTGCGATACATTTCTCCCAGTGATGCATTTTTACCGCCGACCAACGGCACATCATTAATACCCAGATCCTTAAACCATTTAATATAGGTCACTGTTTGTGTCGTCATAATAATTATCTCCAGGTAATAATTTATAGACCGGAATATTGCTATTTAGTTCTGACATAACGGACAGATTTTACACTATACAGACTTAATCATACTTTATTGCAAGACCAAGCATAATTAATGTTAAACCGTCAAACAACAGGCTGATACCAACTATAATGCCAAGATAAACAGGAGAAGTTACAGGCCAGCCCGTGAGCAGTAATATGGCCAGTAATAATGAAATCATGGCATTGATAATTAACCAGAACCAGCCGGACATGGGCCGACGCTGTAATGCCAGAGCAAAGCTGCCAAAGGCATCAATAAACAGGTAAAAGGCAATCATCAGGGTTATTGCAGCGATTCCGGTTACAGGATAGACCAGCAATAAAAGTCCACCCGCTATAAGGATGAGAGGTTTAAGCCAGTTATTAAAGCCCCTATGCCACTGGTAGGTATACCAGGCCCATAAGATACCCCCTGACAACATCAGCCAGCCAAGAAATATTTCAATGGCCATTGATAACAGGTTCGGCAGAAAAATACCCACACCACCCAGCACTATCAGTAGTCCGCCTATGGTAAAAAAAGATTTGCGTGTGGATTTAAGTAAATCAATGTTGCTGTTGAGCAGATCTGCCATGGTTTATTTCCTCATAGGGACAAACAGGTACAGGAGTCCAGTTAAAGTTTTTTTAAAAGGTCTAAATAATATTGAATTAATAATTAATAATATGGTCAATTAATATTATTAACCATGTTAATGTTTATTTAAATCAATTTTGTTTAATTTTAATGTTTTAAATAGTACCATTCTATTAACCTGTTTGCCGACCACTTTTTAAAAGGTACAAGTAATGATTTTTGGAATCCTGATACTCTGGTTATTCAGTACCATCGGCTTGCTTATTATTACTGCAATTGTACCGGGTATCCGGGTTCGTTCTGCCGGTGACCTGTTTCTGGCTTCTCTTATCCTTGGCCTGATGAATGCCTTTATCCGTCCCCTGCTGTGGTTTCTGACCTGGCCGTTAACCGTACTTTCCTTTGGACTATTTGCGCTTTTTGTTAATGCCTTTATGATTCAGCTGACATCTATGATTGTACCTGGCTTTGAAGTGGATAATTTTGCCAGCGCCCTGCTGGCAACGGTTATTATGATATTGCTGGTTATTAGCGGTTTTATTTTTATTCAGTGGTTTTTATTTGACAGCGTATTCTGGCTGCAGATGAACAATATGCATCCGGGGTTTCAAATGTAAATCCCGATGTTTTAAATTTCAGCTATCTGATCTTTAACAAATTAAATTTCCGGTGAACTATTATGGACAATATCGATTCAACACAGAACCCTTTATCAGATAATGAGGTTCAGAATATTCATGCCTGGTGGCGTGCTGCTAATTATTTATCTGCCGGGCAGATATTTCTTATGGACAACCCGCTACTTGAGAAACCGCTTAAAGCTGAGCATATCAAACCTCGTTGTCTGGGGCACTGGGGAACCACGCCGGGGCTGAATCTTATTTATGCTCATGTTAACCGTATTATAAAACGTGAATCATTAAGTACTATTTTTATTACCGGGCCTGGTCATGGCGGTCCGGCACTGGTTGCCAGTACCTGGCTGGAAAGCAGCTATAGTGAGATTTATCCTGAAGTATCTCAGGATCGAACCGGAATGAAAAAACTTTTTAAGCAGTTTTCATTTCCCGGAGGTGTCCCCAGCCACTGTGCTCCGGAAACTCCCGGTTCTATAAATGAAGGCGGTGAATTAGGTTATTCTCTGTCGCATGCTTTTGGTGCGGTCTTTGACAATCCTGATCTGCTTGCAGTCTGTGTGGTCGGTGATGGCGAAGCGGAAACCGGCCCCCTGGCCACCTCCTGGCATAGTAATAAATTTCTCAATCCTGCACAGGACGGAGCGGTTTTACCCATCCTGCATCTTAACGGTTATAAAATTGCTAATCCTACGGTACTTGCTCGCATTGATACCAAAGATTTAATGCATTTATTTGAAGGTTATGGTTATCAGCCCTGTCTGGTTGAATGTGAAGATCCGGAACAAATACATCAGTTAATGGCCTCTGCCATGGATACAGTCATTGCTCAAATTAAAACTATCCAGAAAAATGCCAGGGAAAATGCTGATACCAGACTGCCTCGCTGGCCCATGATTATTCTCAAAACCCCAAAAGGCTGGACCGGCCCAAAAGAAATTGATGGTTTAAAAGTTGAAGGCTACTGGCGTGCACATCAGGTTCCCATACCCAATGTCCGACAACCGGAACATATTAAAATCCTGGAAAGCTGGATGAAAAGCTATAGGCCGGAAGAACTTTTTGATGCTGACGGCCGTCCTTTAGCCTATATCAGAGACCTGGCACCGGAAGGTACACTTCGCATGGGTGCCAATCCCCATGCCAATGGCGGTTTGTTATTGAAACCCCTGCACTTGCCTGAATATGGTAATTATTGTCTGGATATTCAACAGCCCGGCACAAGCTATGGTGAGGCAACCCGGCATATGGGTGAATATTTTCGCGATATCATGACCTTAAATGCCAAAGAATCCAATTTCAGAGTAATGGGACCTGATGAAACAGCATCCAACCGCTTATCCGCACTGTTTGAAGTCACCAACCGTGCCTGGACTGCAGAACAGTTCAGCTATGACGATCATCTTGCAGTGGATGGACGGGTTATGGAAATTCTTTCTGAGCATACCTGTCAGGGCTGGCTGGAAGGCTATCTGCTGACTGGGCGACACGGCTTTTTTTCCTGCTATGAAGCCTTTATCCATATTGTTGACTCAATGTTTAATCAGCATGCCAAGTGGTTAAAGGTCTGTAATGAAATTGCCTGGCGTGCAGATATTGCCTCTCTGAATATACTCTTAACTTCACATGTCTGGCGCCAGGACCATAATGGTTTTTCTCACCAGGATCCCGGTTTTATTGATCACGTTGTTAATAAAAAATCTGATATCGTGCGCATTTATCTGCCGCCTGATACCAATACCCTGTTATATGTTACTCATAAATGCCTTAATTCAAAAAACCTGGTGAATATTATTATCGCCGGTAAACAACCTGAATTGCAGTGGTTGAATAAAGAACAGGCTGTTAAGCATTGCTCAGCAGGTATCGGGATCTGGGAATGGGCCAGTAATGACCAGGATTCTAAGCCGGATGTGATTTTGGCCTGCAGTGGAGATGTTCCTACGCTGGAAACAATGGCAGCTGTTGATTTACTGCACCAGTATGCACCGGAAATTAAGATCCGGGTAATTAATGTCGTGGATCTAATGACCCTGCAGCCGCATGAAGAACATCCCCATGGTCTGACTAATTCAGATTTTAATGCCCTGTTTGAAACAGACATTCCTGTAATTTTTGCTTTTCATGGCTATCCATGGTTAATACACCGACTGACCTATCGGCGTGAATTCAGTCATAATCTTCATGTCAGAGGGTATATAGAAGAAGGTACAACCACAACACCATTTGATATGGTGGTGCGTAATAAACTGGATCGTTTTCACCTGGTAATAGATGTGGCTGACCGGGTTGACTCATTAAAGGATCGAGCCGGCCATATTCATCAGGCAATGAATGACAAACTTATTGAACACCAGGAATATATAATAAGCCATGGAGAGGATATGCCTGAAATAAAAAACTGGATCTGGCCAACTTATAATAATCAGGAGTAGTTTATGAACACCCTGCCTTATGAACTGCGCCCGGATCTGCCTGCACAGTTAAATGATTTACGGCGCCTGGCTCTGGATATCCGCTGGTCATGGAGTCATGTGGCCGATCAGCTCTGGTCCTGTATCGATAATAAACTATGGCAGCAAACGCATAATCCGTGGATGATTATGCAGACCGTCAGTATAAAACGACTTAATGAGCTTGCACAGGACGAACATTTTAACCAGCTGTTAAAGCAACTGCACGACGAACAGAATTTTGCATTAAACCGTGAAACATGGTTTAGCCAGAAATATCCCCAAAGTCATCTTAAGCTAATTGCGTACTTTTGCATGGAATATGGTCTCAGTGAAGCACTTCCCCTGTATTCCGGTGGTCTGGGTGTACTGGCTGGTGATCATCTGAAAACCTCTAACGATCTGGGTATTCCCCTGGTGGCTGTCGGCCTGTTGTATCAGCAGGGTTATTTTCGCCAGACTATTAATCGCCAGGGAGAACAGAGAGAATTTTATCCCTTTAATGATCCGAGCCAGATGCCGGTAACACCGGTGCGAGATGAAAACGGTGAATGGCTTAACATCAGTATTCAGTTTCCCGGTCGACTTCTTCGCCTTCGTACCTGGCAGGTACAGATTGGGCGTATTACTCTTTATTTACTTGATAGTAATGATCCACTTAATAATCCTGCCGACCGGGGGATCACCAGTGAACTATACGGTGGTGATACCGAATTACGTTTAAAACAGGAAATGGTATTAGGTATTGGCGGTTACAGCCTGTTAAATCAACTGGGTCTGCAGCCAGACGTCTGTCATCTAAATGAAGGCCATGCCGCCTTCGCTATTCTTGAACGTGCCAGGTTGTTCATGCAGGAACAGGAGGTGAATTTCAGTACCGCCCTGGTGGCAACCCGTGCCGGCAATCTTTTTACAACCCATACGCCTGTTGAAGCCGGTTTTGACCGTTTTGATAATACACTCGTCCAGTATTATTTATCCCCCTGGGCAGAACATTGCGGTATTGATTTATCCGAGATACTGGCACTTGGTAAGTCCCGCACAAACTCTCATGAAGCCTTTAATATGGCCTGGCTGGCTATTCACGGCAGCATAGCCGTAAATGGCGTAAGTAAATTACACGGCAAGGTCAGCCGGTCACTTTTTCAGAGTCTGTTTCCACGCTGGCCCGCCGCTGAAGTTCCAGTGGGACATATTACTAACGGTGTTCATATCCCCAGCTGGGATTCAGCCAAATCGGATCAGCTGTGGACGGATGTTTGCGGTAAAGAACGCTGGCGAGAGGAACTGCAGGCTTTACGGGCATCCATTATGGAACTCCCCGATGACAGGCTCTGGGAAATGCGTCTGAAAAATCGACTTAACTTAATCCAGTGGATCCGGCAGCGTCAACCGGAACATCAGGCCATTTATGAATATGATGGTGATGTGCTTGATCCCAATGTGCTTACCCTGGGATTTGCCCGCCGCTTTGCCACCTACAAGCGTCCTAATCTTCTATTACATGATCCTGACCGTCTTGCTCACCTGTTGACCCGATTTGATCAACCCGTTCAGATTGTTATTGCCGGTAAGGCTCATCCCAAAGATTTTATGGGGCAGGCCCTGATTCAGCAATGGATCCGTTTTATCCAGGACTATAAACTGGGCAAACATCTGGTTTTTCTGGTGGACTATGATTTACTGATTGCAGAACAACTGGTTGCTGGTGTCGACTTATGGCTTAACACCCCCCGACGCCCCTGGGAAGCCAGTGGTACCAGCGGCATGAAAGTCCTTGTTAACGGCGGCTTAAATTTCGCTGAACTGGATGGCTGGTGGGCTGAAGCATATAACGAAAATGTCGGCTGGGCGCTGGGTGACGGTCAGGAACATGACAGCGATCCGGCCTGGGATGCCCATGAGGCTGAAATACTTTATGATACCCTGGAGCAGAAAATAATCCCGGCTTTTTATCAACGTAATCAGCAGGGTATTCCAGAACAATGGTTAAAATTAATGCGTCATAGTATGGCTGAACTGACCCCCCGCTTTTCTACCAATCGAATGCTGCGTGAATATACAGAAAATTATTACCTGCCGCTGGCCAAACAATGGTATCAGCGCTGTGATAATAAGGGACAACAGGCCAGAGTAATTTATGACTGGCATAGACAAATCCAGCAATACTGGTCTGCTATTCATTTCAGTAACCTGGAAATCCTGCAGAACCCTCAGAATCTTGAATTTAAGGTACAGTTATACCTGGGAGAGCTCAATCCTGAATTTATAACAGTAGAGCTGTATGCTGAGGCAGCAGAGCAGGAAGAACCTGAACGACATACTCTGCAACGTATGGAAATGCTTATTGGTGCAGTTAACAGTTATCTTTATATGCTTGAAATACCGGCACATCGTCCTGTGAATGACTATACCCTGAGAGTTATTCCATATCATCCTGACGTTGAGGTGCCACTGGAATGCAATCTTATCCTGTGGCAACATTAAAAACTGATACCATAAAAGGATAACGATTTTGTCATTAACACAGAACAGTCAGGTTAAGTCAGAAACATTAAACACTCAAGTCAGGGAAGTGGATAGAAACAG